>NZ_CP051183.1:0-300000 GCF_012295615.1 Bermanella marisrubri | reverse complement strand
GTAGATTGGCTGCATTCATAGAAAGCATGTCATAGCCCATGGCCATTAATAAAATGGCACCTGCTGGGGTGCCAGCTAACTCACCACAAACAGAGATCTGACAATTCTGGCTTTTTCCTGCTTCTACCACGCTCTGTAATGCGATCAAAACGGATGGATGTAAGCCTGTATACAATTCAGATACACGAGGATTATTACGATCCACTGCCAACAAATATTGGGTTAAGTCATTACTACCCACAGATAAAAAGTCCACCATACCTGCAAGAGTCTTAGCTTGATACACTGCCGCTGGCACTTCAATCATTACGCCGACTTCAGGCATAACGACATTAATGCCTTCATCTACCAGCTCTTGATGAGCACGATAGATGAGGTGTAATGCTTCCTCTACTTCCGCCACTGATGTGATCATAGGCAACATAATGCGTAAATTATTCAGACCTACACTTGCCTTCATCATGGCCCGGACTTGTAATAAGAAAATTTCTGGGTGATCGAGCGTGACGCGAATCCCACGCCAGCCCAAGAATGGATTGTCTTCTTCGATCGGAAAATAGGTCAAAGATTTATCACCACCAATATCCAGCGTGCGCATAGTCACTGGTTGCGGCGCAAAGGTTTCTAATTGTTTACGATATATTTCTTCTTGCTCTTTTTCTGATGGGAATCGTTCGCGCATCATGAATGGCACTTCAGTGCGATATAGGCCCACGCCTTCAGCCCCTTGATTTAAAGAACGCAATGCGTCCGTCACCAAACCGGTATTGACACAAAGCTTTATGCGATGATTATCAGTTGTCACTGCAGGGAGGTCTCTAATCGCTTCTAAGCCCTGGACCATTTGCTTTTCTTCTTCAACAATTTCTTTAAATTGCTGACGAATATTTTTTGATGGGTGAATATATAAACGACCTCGATAGCCATCGACTACCATGTCCACGCCATCCATTTGCTTTACAGGTAAGTCAGCGGCTCCCATCACAGTGGGTATACCCATAGCACGCGCTAAAATCGCCACATGGGAATTGGGACTGCCTTTAGCACTAACCAAGGCAACCATTTTGTGTTCGGGGATTTCTCCCAGCATAGAGGGAGTTAACTCTTCACTCACCAAAACACAGTCGTTGGGAAAGCTATCGTGATTCGTAAGAGAAATGGTGTCTTGCAACTGAGCTAAAACTCGGGCGCCTAAATCTTTGATGTCTGTCGCACGTTCGCGCAAATAAGCATCGTCCATGCGATCAAAATGATGCACGTATTCTAAAATAACATCGCGCAGAGCCCCTTGTGCCCACTGCCCGTTATTACGAATACGGTTGATGACTTCGTTACCCAGCGCATCATCGTCTAGCATACGGATGTAGACATCGAATAAAGCTTGCTCTTCAGGGCGCAAATCTTTAAGCGCACGACCTACTTGCTTGATTTGTTCTCGCGCGGCTTCAATAGCCGCATTGAAACGCAATACTTCCGATTCAACATCGGATGCTACCTTATCCGGTACATCATTCAGATTAGCGCTCGGCGACATGACAACTACTTGGCCGATTGCAATCCCAGGTGCAGCAGCGGAACCTTTTACTTGAACATCTTGCTTAACTTTTTTTGGTTTACTGTCGACTTGGCGTTCCAGCACTTGTCCCGTTGCTTCAGCATGGGCCAGCACGGCCGCCAACTGTGCAGACATGGTCACCATGAAGGCTTCTTCGCTCTCATCAAAACGACGTGCTTCACTTTGCTGAACGACAAGGACACCTAATATTTGCTTTTGGTGGATAATCGGCACACCTAGAAAGCTATTAAACTTTTCCTCGCCGGTTTCACTAAGATAGCGATACTTAGGATGACTCGAGGCATCATCTAAATTAATCGGTTCTTCTCTAGCCGCAACTAAACCAACTAGACCTTCACCAATGGCAAGACTGACTTTCCCGACCGCCACTGGATTTAAACCTTTTGTCGCACGTAAAACGTAGCGCTTATTGGGTTTATCCAAGACGTAGACAGAGCACACTTGCGTCTGCATAGCTGATTGCACTCGATTGACCAATAAGGTAAGTGCAGAATCTAAATCCTCCGCACCATTGACCTCTTGAACAATCTGTCGCAAAACATTCAGCATGCTTTATTCGCCTGTAAATGAAAAAGTTTGGGCGCTAATTCGCGCATGGCTCGCCTATAAACGTCGCGCTTGAATGGCACCACTTGACCCAGTGGATACCAATAACTTACCCAGCGCCAATCATCGAATTCCGGTTTATGTCCGAACTCAAAGCTGATGCGTTTATCGCTGCTTATGAGTTTAAGCAAAAACCATTTTTGTTTTTGTCCCACACACACTGGTTTGTTGTTATGGCGAACCATACGCTTGGGCAAGCGGTACCGTAACCAACCACGGGTACAGCCTAAGATCTGCACGTCATCGGGCAACAGCCCAATTTCTTCTCTTAGCTCGCGATACATGGCAGCTTCGGCACTTTCGTTATCATTAATGCCACCCTGTGGAAATTGCCATGCATCTTGACCGATTCGCCTAGCCCATAGCACTTGAGCCTTATCATTCACCAGTATGATGCCTACATTAGGACGGTATCCATCCGCATCTATCACTGTTTATTCCACATTAAAAGTCAGTATTGCTTCCATACTATTAAAACATTGCCCCTAGATACCAGTCTTTTTTTATTCCATTTGAATATATCTGCCGAGTTTCACACGGCAAACCGACAATAATGAAGACAGACTAATGCCAAGTAGCTAAAATGGGCGCCAAATTCATCTTTCTGTATGAGTTTTTGGCACACTTATATCAGTGTAGGTCTTAGTTTTCGGCACAGAAACTCAATAATCGTAATTTTCAGTAGGGTACTTCATGGCACTGGCAATTTTTGACTTAGACAATACTCTGATCGCGGGGGATAGCGACCACGGCTGGGGAGAGTTCTTAGTTGAGCAAGGGCTTGTAGACGCCAAGGTTTATCAAGAAAAGAACGATTACTACTTCGAGCAATATCAGTCCGGTGAACTGGATATTCTAGAGTACCTTAGTTTCTCGCTAACGCCGCTGACTGAGTACAGCTTAGATACCTTACATAAGCTGCGCGAACAGTTCGTTAAAGAAAAAATCCTACCTATCATCACGCAAAAATCTCGAGATTTATTAGCAAAACATCGTGCTCAAGGGGATTATTTGCTGATTATTACTGCCACTAACCTGTTTGTTACAGAACCCATTGCACAAGAGCTAGGCGTCGATCATATTATCGCCACAGAACCTGAGTTTAAAAACGGCGAATATACTGGTCGCGTGGCAGGTATACCTAGCTTTCAAGAAGGAAAAGTGAAGCGTTTAACTGAATGGCTTGAGCAAAATGCATTAAGCTTACAAGGCAGCTACTTCTATAGTGATAGTCACAACGACTTACCACTTTTGAAGATAGTTGAACATCCTGTGGCGGTTGATGCAGATGAAACACTTACACAGCACGCACAAGAAAAGAATTGGCCCATCATTAGCCTAAGGGACTAATCGTTGAAATCCATTACTAGATTAACAGCTCGCACGATATTATTTGGCAACCTGATTGTACTGGCCGCGTGTGATCAATTCAAAGACCAACGCCAAGATCAACCGAAAGTGCAAGCTAAGGCGGAGGTGAATAGCGAGCAATTGCTATCTGCCATGAATCTGTATGTGTATACGCAGCTTTCTGACGCGTTAAACAAAGCGCAGACCCTAGATAGCGAGATTACCTCATTATTACACCACCCCAACCCTGTTTCTTTGGAACAGAGTCAAAACGCATGGCAACAAGCCTATGAAGGCTATGTGAAAGTTAGCTTCTTACACAGGGTGCCGCGCTTCGAAAAACCCCAATATTACGAAAACAATCGCACATACGATGATATCCGTCAGCGCATTGATAGCTGGCCCATTGAGCCCGGCTATATCGATTATCTTCCGCAATATCCACTAAGTGGTATTGTCAACGACCTTACTCTGAAAATTAGCTTGGATAACCTCGTTGATCAGCACGGTTTTAGCGATCCTCGTTATGCCAGTATTGGGTTCCATCCATTGGAATTTTTACTATTTGCAGAAAACAGCGAGCGCAGTGCAAAAGACTTTATTCCTCAAGAAAATAGTATGGAAGTGGTCGCTACAGAGCCAGAAATTCAGGCAGAAACGCAAGCTATTAATAGCGATGCTGAACATGTCGATTCAGACATAAAAGATATTCGTCACGCACAACCGGTTATCAATGGTCCGCAAAACCATAATCGACGTCGTGACTACTTACGTATTTTAAGTGCCGACCTCGTTAAACAACTACAAGCGTTGACTGATCGCTGGGATCCTGCAAATGGTTATTACGCTAAGCAATGGCGCCAGCCAGATCATGCAGCGAATGTAGCCAGCCTCTACCAAGGCCTCGTAGACGCTCTGCAAACTGATCTACTAGAGCAACACTTTCAAGTCTTGGCCACGCAAAAGCCGCTGTATGATCTACGCAGCCCATTTGCCCAGCAGGATACGGCCAACATGCAAGCGCTGTTAACGGGTATAGAAAACATTCTGTTGGCTGAAAACGGATTTATTAAAGAGATCCGCCTGCAAGATGCTGAGCTAGCAGATAAAATAAAAGCGCAATTTGAACGCCTTAAATACGACATGAAACAATTGCCCAATAATTGGGAAACATTGGAGCAAGTGCAACGTCATCAAGTGTTGATTGAACCTAAAGATAAAACGTTGCAACTATTAACGCTCATGTATCAAGGAGCAGAGTCGTTAGGCATTCGTCTAAAAGCTCTGCCTGTTTCAACCGATTAGCTACGATAACTTACACGACACAATAAGCTTTTAATATAACGTGTCTCAGGAATCGCAGGATGCACTGGATGATCAGGGCCCTGCGATCCTCGCTCGATAATCTGCACCTGGCGATCAAGATGGCGCCCAGCCTGATTCAAAAGCGAAACCAAACGAGTCTCATCCAGGTGCATAGAACAGCTAGCACTAACTAAAAACCCCTCATGCTTCAAAAGACGCATACCTAATTGGTTCATTTTGCCATAGGCACGCTCGCCTGGACCTATATCTTTACGCTTGGGTATAAATGCAGGTGGGTCCAGAATCACCACATCAAACTGCTCTTGCTGTTCTTGTAGTTGCTCCATAACTTTAAACGCATCCCCTTTAATGGTTGAAACTTTTTCAGCAACACCATTGAGTTCAGCATTGTGCTTGACCCAATCCAGTGCCTGCTGAGACGCATCCACACAGACCACTTCCGCAGCACCATGATGAGCCGCTTGTACCCCCCAGCCGCCGATATAGCTACAGATGTCCAGCACCCGCTTACCTTTCACCAACTGATTCACTCGCTGACGATTCAAACGATGATCATAAAACCAACCTGTCTTTTGCCCTTCAATAACGGGGGCCTCAAAACGTGTACCGTTTTCCATGAGTGGCAGCATATGCGGAATGTCGTCTGCGCATTCAACATATTCATCCAGACCTTCTAGACTACGCATCTTGCCGTCGTTTTTCCAAACAATACCTTTTACATCCAAAATTCTTGTAAGAGCACCCTGAATTTGCGACTTCATTTTTTCCATGCCCGCCGTGCTGATTTGCACTACAAGGTAATCACCGAAACGGTCAACGACTAGGCCAGGTAAACCATCGCTTTCCCCATAAATCAGACGATAATAAGGGCCATCAGTGAAACACGCCTCTCGTAAGGCTAGCGCAGACTCAATACGTTTCATCATATTGCCGCGACCAAAAAGCTTAGATGAGCGACTCAACAGGCGACCACAAATTAAGTTGTTGGGATTGATATGAGCAACACCTAAGCTTTTGCCTTGGCTGGTTTTTACCTCCACCTGCTGACCGGCTTCGAAGCCTTTCAACGGGGTGGCTTTGGTATCTACTTCATTGCTATAGATCCAAATATGCCCCTGACGCAGACGTTTATCTTGCTTGGGTTTTAAAATGAGCGGTGCGAGCGACATGCAACTACCTTATGTATGACATGGCCCGACAACTGCGGCCACGATTAGAAACAAAAATCATATGAAATTATACCTAGTTTCTAGGCAATCTTGTCTAAACTGTTATGAGTTAATCCTTTTTTTATCGCTATTTCAGTGGACGGACTCACGTGTCGGACTTATCCCAAGAGCAAATTGACAAAATATTGCAGGGCATCAGCATACCTCCTCAGCCTCAAATCATGGTGGACTTGCAAATGGAGCAGGTCATGCCAGACCCCGATATTAATCGCATTGCCGAGCTCATTAAGCAGGATGTGGGGCTTGCGGGAACTGTACTCAAAGTAGTAAATAGTCCGTTTTACGGTTTAACCAACAAAATCACCAGTATCGAGCAAGCTGTGGGAATTCTAGGTATGAATTCCGTGGTGAATATCGTCAATGGTATCACCATCAAAAGCTCATTAAGTGATGATGCCATCCGCGCGTTAACACGTTTCTGGGATACCGCCATGGATGTGGCCATGACCTCGGCTACTCTAGCCAAGCAAGTGGGTTATCCCCATGCGGACAATGCTTACACTCTTGGCTTATTCCATAACTGTGGCGTCCCCCTGCTGATGGCAAGGTATCCAAATTACATGGAGATTATGGAAGAAAGCTACGGCGGCAGCCACAATCGCATTATCGATTTCGAGAACACACAACTGCAAACGAATCACGCTGTCATCGGCTATTACACTGCAAAATCTTGGAATTTGCCTAAGTTATTATGCGATATCATTGCTGAGCATCATGACTGCAAGCGCATCTATCGTGATAATCCAAACGAGAACGATAAAACGACTTTGCTCAGCATCTTAAAAATGGCAGAGCACATTTGCGGTAACTATAAGATTTTAGGCCACCAAGATGAGGATCATGAGTGGGATGAAATTGGGGACTATGTATTGGAATATTTAGGCTTCAATGACTACGACCTAAACAACTTCAAAGAAATATTCTCTGAGATGGGTATCAGCCCGAACAATTACGGGCTGAACTAGAGCCTCAACGACGCTTAGTGCGTAGACTCACCCTCTGCTTGTTGCTGTTGTTGACGCTGCAAACTCTGAGCATAGATCGCATCAAAGTTAACAGGTGCCAACATTAATGCAGGGAAACTGCCTTTGGTGACCATATTGTCAATGGCTTCGCGGGCATAAGGGAATAATAGATTCGGACAGAATGCACCAATCGTTTGATGCAGCGCCGCGCCCTCTAAACCTTCAATTTTGAAAATGCCACCTTGCTGTACTTCTACCAAGAACGCAGTCTTATCATCGTTTTTGGCAGTCACTGTAATAGTTAATACAACCTCATAAACATCGTCACCTAGCTTTTCACTCTTGGTGTTTAAATCCATGTTGATTTGAGGCTTCCACTGACTGCGGAAGATGTCCGGTGCATTTGGGCTTTCAAACGAGGCGTCTTTAACAAAGATACGCTGCACACCAAATTGACCTTGTTTCGCTTCGTTGTTTGCCGCTTGTTCAGTCATAATCGTTCTCTAATTATTATAAGTTTAGCTTTTAACCAATGGCAGATTGTTATTTGTCCACTCCATGATGCCGCCACCCAGACGGTACACGTCGAACCCTTGGTCTTTGAGTATTTTGCTCGCCGCCGATGCTGTTTGACCAGACTTGCATACCACAATGATGGGGGCATCTTTGTGCTTTTCTAGTTCAGATACACGATCAGCTACTTGGTTATTCGGAATGTTAACAGAGTCCACAATGCGACCTTTCTTAAATTCCGACTTTTCACGAACATCGAGCACCAAAGCATTTTGCTGGTTAATCAGACGCGTTGCTTCATGAGTCGTGACCTTAGGCCCAGACTTTTGACCACTATCCCAGCCCAGTAAAATCAGCAGCACGACCAGTGCTGAGACCAGCATCCAATGGTTGGTGACAAATTCAAATAACTGTTCCATATCACACCTTTAAAATCGAAGGTGCGCAGTATACTAAACTTTGCGCGGTACAACAGGCCTAATCCACCCTTACCATGGCGTCAAACAATACAAAGTTGTAACATATGAGCTTATTTCGTTAAGTGAATTCGGCTGTTGATATGTCTGCACAACCTAAACCTGTAGCTTTGATCATTCTTGATGGTTTTGGCGAGCGTGATGCCGCCCAAGACAATGCGATCACCACGGCAAATATGCCCACCTGGAATCGGCTAGTAAATGAATATCCCCATGTGCAAATTAATACATCCGGCGCAGCTGTGGGTTTACCCGACGGCCAAATGGGTAATTCCGAAGTTGGGCATATGAATTTGGGTGCTGGGCGTATCGTTTATCAAAACTACACCCGCATTAACAAAGCCATCAGCGATGGCGAGTTCCAGCAAAATGCAGCACTGACCGCAGCCATGGATAAAGCTATTTCAGCGGGCAAAGCTGTGCATCTAATGGGCTTACTTAGCCCAGGTGGGGTTCACAGCCACCAAGATCACATTATGGCACTGGCCTCTATGGCCAAAGATCGTGGCGCTAAACAGATATATGTTCACGCTATCTTGGATGGTCGCGATGTTGCACCGCAAAGCGCTAAACCCTTTTTAGAAACCGTCTCTGAGCATCTTGCCGGTCTAGACATGGGTGACGACGCAAGAATCGTTAACCTAATTGGCCGATACTACGCAATGGACCGCGACAATCGCTGGGAACGAGTGCAACGCGCATATGATATGTACACTCAAGGTAAGGCAGAATATCAAGCCGCCAGTGCGATTGAAGGCTTAGAAGCCTCATACGATCGCGACGAGCATGATGAATTTGTAAAAGACACTATCATTGGCGATGCCGTCACCATCAATGATGGTGACAGTGTCATTTTTGCCAACTTCCGTCCAGACCGTGCCCGTGAAATTACCCGTGCCTTTGTTGAACAGGAATTTAATGGTTTTTCACGTACAGCACATCCAACACTCAGTGACTACGTCATGATGACGGAATATGCTGCGGATATCGAAACCAGCTGTGCGTTTCCCCCAGCCTCTATGAAAAATGATTTGGGTGAATACGTTTCCAACCTAGGCAAAACCCAACTGCGTATCGCCGAAACCGAAAAATACGCGCACGTCACCTTCTTCTTTAGTGGTGGTCAAGAAGCTGTATATCCAGGTGAAGAACGTATCTTAATCAATAGTCCTGATGTAGCTACATACGACTTAAAACCTGAAATGAGCGCACCCGAAGTGACTGACAAACTCGTGGATGCAATTGAAAATCAAAAGTACGATTTAATTGTGTGCAACTTTGCTAATGGCGACATGGTAGGACATACCGGTGTAATGGATGCGGCCGTAAAAGCCTGCGAGGCGTTAGACACCTGTCTAAAACGCGTTACGGATGCCATCATCAAAGTCGGTGGTGAGTGCTTAATCACAGCTGACCACGGTAACTGTGAACAAATGACCGACGCAAATGGCGGTCCCATGACGCAGCACACAACAGGACCTGTGCCACTAGTCCATGTTAGCAAAAAAGGTAAGCAAGTTAGTTTGAAACAAGGTGGCGCCCTCTGCGACATCGCACCTACATTACTGACCATGATGGGCGAAACAGCACCAGAAGAGATGACAGGACAGGTACTTGTCAAATATGAATAACGCTGTGCTGCTCACACTTCTGCTGTGCTCGCTGCTGCTATCGTCGCTCGCCAATGCGAACGACGATAGTCGTCAATTAAGTGAAACTCATTTAAAGAAGCTACGCAGTGACATCACTGAACTGCAAGACTATTTAGCGGAAGTCAAAGACGAGCACGAGCAATTAGTAAAGAGCTTGCGTAAAAGCGATGAAGAAGTGGCGAAAGTCAGTGCTCAAGTTGAAGCGCTCAAGAGCAAATTAGCGGAGGAACGTAGCCGCCTAAAAAAGCTCCAAGCCCAGCAGAGGACGCTGGATCAGAATAAACGAAAACAACAAAATGTGCTTCGAGATATTTTGCTTGCTACCTATAAAATGGGCCAAGAGCCGCAAATCAAAATGCTGCTAAATCAGCAAGACCCAGCACAAGTCACTCGCAATTTAGATCTACTGCGTTACTTTACCCAAGCCCATCAGCAAGAGATTGATTCGTACCGAGATACGCTAGAGCAAGTGGCTAAAAACGCAGAACAGGTGGAGGCAAAACAACAAAATTTGCAAGTGACCTTATCGTCACTTCGGCAGCAGCAACAAAAACTGGAAAGCAAACGCAGTGAGCAGCAAAAGCTAGCGAAAACCCTCAATCAAAAGATCAGTGGCAGTGGTGAAAAGCTGACGCGCTTAAAACAAGATCGACAAAAGCTAATCAACCTATTGGGTAAAGTCGAAGAGGTTTTTCTCCCATACGAACGTAAACAAGAAAGCCGCCCCTTCACCAAACTGAAAGGGCAGCTGCCAAATCCTTTTAATAGCCGCCCTAATAAAATGTACGGCATGTGGCAAAAAAACGGCAAGCAAAAATGGCAAGGTTGGCTTTATAAGGGCAATACGGGTAGCGATATTAAAGCCGTTCACCATGGTCGTGTTGTATTCAGTGGCTGGCTAAGGGGTTATGGTTTGTTGACTATTGTCGATCATGGCGAGGGCTACATGTCACTTTATGCGCGCAATCAATCTTTGCTCAAGGCCGTTGGTGATTGGGTTGAAACCGGCGAGGTCATCGCACGCATGGGACAAAGCGGTGGATATGAAGACACCGCCCTCTATTTCGAAATTCGACATCGCGGTCGTCCGCAAAATCCAGGGCGTTGGCTAAAAAGCTAGTCTATACTTAAGCGGTTGTTCTCAGGAACGCCAAGCTTTTCACTTTCTTCCTCAATCTGTTATAACCTTGTTACAAACACCTATGGATTTGTATTATGTCGTTTATTCGTTATGCAATCGCTTTTGTAGCGCTTTGCTTTGTCCTCCCAGCATCGGCCGATAAAGAGGCAAATAAAGACAGTCAAGCAGTGGAAGGCACAGCCACTGTTAGCCCTTCTCGCCTTCCTTTACAAGAATTACGCGCTTTTGCCGAGATCTTTGAGCGTATTCGTGCAAGTTATGTAGAAGAAGTCGATGATAAAACACTTTTAGAAAACGCCATTCATGGCATGCTCAACGGATTAGATCCCCACTCTTCATATTTAAATGCCAACGACTTTGAAGATTTGCGCACCAATACCAGTGGTAAGTTCGGCGGCCTAGGCATCGAAGTGGGCGTGCAAGATGGTCTCATTAAAGTGGTTAGTCCAATCGACGATACACCCGCACAAAAGGCTGGTGTGCAAGCGGGAGACCTTATTATCAAGTTAGATGATGTGCCTGTGAAAGGACTTGGTCTTAACCAAGCTATTGAAAGAATGCGCGGTGAACCTGGTACAGATATCATCCTTACTATTTTGCGCGAAGGGGAAAACCAACCATTAGAAATCACCCTGACCCGAGCGGAAATAAAAATTACCAGCATCAAACATAAACGAATCGAAGACGACTATGGTTATATCCGTATCACTCAATTTCAAGAAAATACCGGTGCTGATTTAATCGACGCCATTAACAAGTTAGGGCTTGAAAGTGATACGCCTCTAAAAGGCTATATTCTCGATTTACGTAACAATCCAGGTGGTGTTTTAGATGCCGCTGTTGCAGTAAGTGATGTCTTTCTTGAGCAAGGTACCATTGTTTACACTCAAGGCCGCGTAGAAAATGCCGATATTACTTATGATGCAACGGTCGATACCCAAGTACCCGTTGCACCTGTGGTCGTATTGATCAACGGCGGAAGTGCCAGCGCCAGTGAGATTGTGGCCGGCGCCTTACAAGACCATAAACGCGCATTGGTCATTGGTACTACGAGCTTTGGTAAAGGCTCTGTACAGACAGTATTACCACTAGACAGTGAACATGCATTAAAACTCACAACGGCTCGCTACTACACGCCGAAGGGACGTTCCATTCAAGCACAAGGGATTGAACCCGATATTATCGTACAACAAGGTGAATTTACTGCTCAAAAAGAAAATCGTTTCTATAAAGAAGTGGATCTACAAGGTCATTTGGAAAATGACAAAGAGGACGAACAACAAAAAGTGCAAGCTAAAAAAGACGATTCTCTACAACGTGACTACCAGTTAAGCCAAGCATTAACCATATTAAAAGGATTGAGCTTTGCACAAAGTCAATCAAAAGACAGTGAAAGCGATACCCGCGATCCTAGCTAGCATGTTAAGCCTTGTGCTTGCATTACCTGTGCAAGCACAAGGCCTCTCCAATGCCGAACTGTCTGCCTCTTCGCCATCGGTAGCGCAACTGGCCATTATTATTGATGACATAGGAAATAGTTGGCAAAAAGGCTTGGATGCTATCGCACTTCCGGGCAACATTACCTTTGCCGTTATGCCTCATCGTAAACACAGTATTCAACTGGCTGAGCGCGCAGGCCGCTTGGGCAAAGAAGTTATGCTGCACGCCCCCATGGCTACTATGAACAATCGTGAACTGGGTGCTGGTGCCTTACACGAGAATCTTGGCGAAAAGTTATTTAAATTACGACTACGATTTGCCATTGATAACATTCCGTATGTGCGCGGCATCAATAACCACATGGGTAGTCGCTTGACCACGTCAACCAATGCAATGGGTTGGGTCATGGATGTCTTAAAAGAGAAACAGTTATTTTTTGTGGATTCTCGAACTCATGCCAATAGCATTGCCTTTGAACAAGCTCAACAGTACGGACTAGCCAGCGCTAAACGCGATGTGTTTTTGGATCATGAGAGAACTCTGGATGCTGTACACAGACAGTTTAAATTGGCCGTCACCATCGCTAAAGAATATGGCAATGCCATTGCGATTGGTCATCCCCATAACGTCACATTGCGCTACCTAGAACACGTAATTCCACAATTAGAGCAACATCATATTGAAACTATATTTGTCAGTGCTCTCTTGAAAACCGGCAATCAATCGCGACCCAATACTGCACGTTACAATTTGCCCAAACCACAACCAGATTTAGATGAACTGTTTGCGCGATTAGAGAAAAAACGTAACTTATCGCTTAACCAAAACAATCGAAAACCTGAATCAACTGTTCACAATTAAGTTATAACCGAATCCATCTAAATATTGTTTTTCGCTGTCTAAATCCAAACTGGTCATGGGGTGATTTTCTAAATAGCCTTCAGGGAAGGTTAGTTTGATTTGATATTTTTTCGCCTCGATCTGCGGCTCCACAACATCTTCAATACCACGACCATGGTGTAACAACACTGCTAAACGCAACAAAATAGCGATACGAATAAGAATATTGCGCCCACGCTTCGGTAAGTAGTCATAGTCGGAAACGGGGAATTTACGGCGATGACTGCGTACTAACAGGGAAATATTATATTGCGTTTGATTACTGAAGCCGTGCATATCGCTGTAGCGTATAAGGTAAGCACCATGCTTATGATAAGAGTTGTGAGCAATGGCCAATCCCACTTCGTGTAAGTCCGCTGACCAGCGCAACCACTCTTCGTATTCGGGTTCGTTTAGCTTCCAAGACTTAGCGCATTGTTCAAGAAGCTTTAAGGCCGTGGTCTTCACATTTTCTGCCTGCTCGATATCAACGACAAAACGCGCTTGCATGGCATCAACGGTTTTCTCACGCACGTCTTCGTGAGTATTGCGACCAATTAAGTCGTATAAGGCCCCTTCTCTTAGTGCGCCATCGCTATAAGTGAGTGTTTCAATACGCAAGCTTTGAAAAATAGCGATCAAAATGGCGAGCCCCGCAGGGTACACTTGTAGGCGTTGATCGTTGATACCTTGAAGGCTTAAATCATTCACATGCTTTGCTTTGAGAATAATTTTCTTCAAGCCAATCAAGCCCTCTAACGTCACTTCACCATCAGTGAGACCATAGTTTTGCAGCACACGACTGGTGGCACGCATGGTACCTGAGCTACCCACCACGTTTTGCCAACCTAATCGCTGGTAACGGCTTTGGATACTCAATAGCTCGCTTTGCGCAGCGTTAATGGCGCGACGGAAATTATCTTCCGTGAGCTCACCATTGGAGAAATAGCGGTCAGAGAACGTCACGCAACCCATGTGCAAGCTCTCTAGCTCAATAGGCGCGAAACGCTCACCAATAATGAATTCTGTACTGCCACCGCCAATATCAATCACCAGGCGCTTACCTTCATCATCGGCTAGGGTATGAGCCACACCTAAATAGACAAGGCGAGCTTCCTCGATACCGGAAATAACCTCGATGGGAAAACCTAGCATCTCATTGGCTTTTTGCATGAACGCGCGGCTGTTCTTTGCCGCCCGTAACGTATTGGTACCTAACACAGTGACATGAGATCGCGGAATTCCCCGCAGATGCTGACCAAAGCGTTCCAAACAAGCTAATGCACGCTCTTGCGCTGCTTCGCTAATACCTTGTTTTGGGTCTAATCCCTGAGCCAGCTGTACTTTTTCGCCACGCTTATCGATGACCTGAATTTGGCCGTTCACTACACGAGCCACCACCATATGAAAGCTATTTGAGCCTAAATCGATGGCTGCCAATCGAGTTTGAGCTTGAACGCTTTGTTCCATAACCTGCCGTTGAGTTTGGGTTCTAAGGCCCCATTGTGCATGTAAGTCAGGATTTAGTCAGCATTTCTTGGCCAGAAAAACGGTGTATTCACGCCCCAGAAGGCTCTTTACCTCTATTGAGCAAGTGCTATGATTAGCGGCACCGTTTTCTGGTATGATTCGGCTAATCCAGCCAAACGCCAATAACACAAGTGTGAGAATTATGAGCGATAACATTATTACCCTATCTGACGATTCATTTGACGCGGACGTTCTTCAGTCTGACGTGCCAGTATTAGTTGATTACTGGGCAGAATGGTGCGGACCATGCAAAATGATCGCTCCAGTATTGGAAGAAATCGCAGAAGAATACGACGGCAAACTAAAAGTAGCCAAACTGAATATTGACCAGAATGAAGCGACTCCACCAAAATTCGGTATTCGCGGTATTCCAACTTTGATGATTTTCAAAGGCGGTAACGTTGAAGGTACCAAGGTAGGCGCTCTATCTAAGTCTCAGCTAACGGCATTCATCGACAGCACCATCTAAGCTGTGGATAAAAGAAGGGCAGTTTATACTGCCCTTTTCTTTTTATGGTGTATCCAGCACCCTTGATCAATAATCAAACGATCTGCTCGAATATTCATCAAGTTTTTAGCAATAGCTTCTGGACTCACATAATAAAAGAGACTATAGTGATTCAAAATTAAACGAATTCAGAGCAACCCCTGCTCAACCATTAATTCTTATCCCCCATTTAATTTATCTTCAAAAGAATAAATCTCTACCTTTATGAATCTGACAGAACTGAAGAAAAAATCCGTTGCCCAGTTGCTTGAGATCGCAGAAAGCATGGGCATGGAGAACGTAAGCCGAGCTCGTAAACAAGACCTCATCTTCTCAATTTTGAAGCGACACGCTAAAAGCGGTGAAGATATCTATGGCGACGGCGTATTAGAAATCCTACAAGATGGCTTTGGCTTCTTGCGCAGTGCCGACAGCTCTTACTTGGCTGGCCCTGACGACATTTACGTCAGCCCAAGTCAGATTCGACGCTTTAATATGCGTAAAGGTGACTTTATCGCAGGTAAAATTCGCCCACCAAAAGACAGCGAGCGCTATTTCGCCCTGCTTAAAGTGAATGAAGTAAACGGCGAAGCACCAGAAAAATCCAAGAACAAAATTCTTTTTGAAAACCTTACCCCACTATTTCCAACCGAGCGTTACATCCTAGAACAAGGCAATGGTTCTACCGAAGACATCAGTAGCCGTATTATTGATTTGATCGCGCCGATTGGTAAGGGTCAGCGTGGTTTGATCGTTGCGCCGCCTAAAGCGGGTAAAACCATGTTGCTACAGACTATTGCTGGCAGCATCGCACGCAACAACCCTGAATCACACTTAATCGTACTATTGATCGATGAACGTCCTGAAGAAGTAACCGAAATGGCCCGTAACGTGCGCGGCGAAGTCGTAGCGTCTACGTTTGATGAGCCACCAGCACGTCACGTTCAAGTAGCCGAAATGGTTATCGAAAAAGCCAAGCGTATGGTTGAGCACAAGCAAGACGTGGTCATCTTACTTGACTCTATCACGCGTTTAGCCCGCGCTTACAACACCGTTATTCCTTCTTCCGGTAAAGTACTGACTGGTGGTGTTGACGCACATGCTCTCGAAAAACCTAAGCGTTTCTTCGGTGCCGCTCGTAACGTTGAAGAAGGCGGTAGCTTGTCTATCATCGCCACGGCACTGGTTGATACCGGTTCTAAGATGGACGAGGTAATCTACGAAGAATTTAAAGGTACAGGTAACATGGAACTGCACCTTGATCGAAAAGCGTCTGAGAAGCGTATCTATCCTGCTATTAACATACGTCGTTCTGGCACACGTCGTGAAGACCAAATGATGCCAGAAGGTGAATTGCAGCGTCTTTGGATTCTGCGCAAGATCATCGCTGAAATGGAAGACCTACAAGCCATCGAATTCATGGTGGATCGTCTGAAGCAAACCAAGACGAACGAAGAGTTCTTCCTGACCATGAAAGGTTAAGATCGAATTACGTTGCCATAACGACGTTAAACCTTAACGAAAAGCAGTCATTGACTGCTTTTTCTTTAGGGCACCTCTAATAAATCACTTTAAGCTCTGGCCTTGATCGTGTTTCAAGATCAAGGCGTGGTATTGAAGGTCTAACGGGTTAAATCGAAATGCCACAACACAGAGATTGGAACACGAACAAGGCCCCGAAGGGCAAGGCCTGTAGCTCTTTCCTTCGGTGTCAGACTTCTGGGAAAGGACTCGTCATCACGCGGCGAAGCCTTTCTTGAATGAAAGCACTACAGGCGTCTTGCAGAGTCAAATTGACTTGTTAGAGGTGCCCTTTATTTAGAAGATAAGAAAAGCCCGATGAAATACAAGGACTTACGCGACTTCATAGATCAGTTGGAAAAACAAGGCGAGCTTAAACGCATCCCTCAACCTATTGATCCCAATTTAGAAATGACAGAAATAGCTGACCGTACTTTACGCGCCGGCGGCCCCGCCCTGTTATTTGAAAATCCTAAAGGCCATGATATGCCAGTGCTTGCCAATTTGTTTGGTACACCAAAGCGCGTTGCAATGGGCATGGGCGAAGACAATGTAGAAGCCTTGCGTGAAATCGGCAAACTTTTAGCGTATCTCAAAGAACCAGAACCACCCAAAGGCATTAAAGACGCTTGGGAAAAACTACCCATCTTTAAGCAAGTCTTAAACATGGGCCCAAAAGTAGTGAAAAAGGCAGCTTGTCAGCAAGTAGTGCTTGAAGGTGACGATGTCGACCTAGGCAAAATCCCAGTGCAGACTTGTTGGCCTGGTGATGCTGGCCCACTGGTGACATGGCCACTGGTCATCACCAAGGGCCCAAACAAAAGCCGCCAGAACCTAGGAATTTATCGCCAGCAAGTCATAGGTAAAAACCGCTTAATCATGCGCTGGCTAAGTCATCGCGGTGGCGCTCTCGATTTTAAAGAATTCCAACAGCAGCACCCAGGCGAACCTTATCCTGTCAGTGTCGCCCTCGGAGCAGATCCTGCCACTATTTTAGGTGCCGTGACGCCCGTTCCTGATACATTATCTGAATACGCGTTTGCTGGCTTGCTGCGTGGTAGCCGCACTGAGCTGGTCAAATCCATTGGCAATGACCTTCAAGTACCTGCAAGCGCAGAAATCATCTTAGAAGGCTTTATTTATCCTGATGATATGGCCGATGAAGGGCCGTTTGGTGATCATACTGGTTACTACAACGAAGTGGACCAATTCCCGGTATTTACCGTGGAGCGCATTACCCATCGCAAAGATCCGATTTACCACAGTACTTACACTGGCCGTCCGCCCGATGAGCCGGCGATTTTAGGCGTTGCTTTAAACGAAGTGTTTGTCCCGATTTTGCAAAAGCAATTCCCGGAAATTGTAGACTTTTATCTACCGCCTGAAGGCTGTAGTTACCGCATGGCCATCGTCACCATGAAGAAACAATATCCAGGGCATGCTAAGCGAGTGATGCTCGGCGTTTGGTCTTTCTTACGACAATTCATGTACACCAAGTTTGTGATCGTCACTGACGATGATGTGGACGCACGCAATTGGGAAGATGTGATTTGGGCTATTACCACTCGCATGGATCCTACTCGCGATACCACCATGATCGATAATACGCCCATCGACTATCTTGATTTTGCCAGTCCGGTTTCTGGCCTTGGTAGCAAGATGGGCCTTGATGCGACGAATAAATGGCCCGGTGAGACGGACCGAGAATGGGGTGAACCCATTGTCATGGAAGAAACGGTAAAAACCAAGATCGATGCCATTTGGGAAGACCTAGGTATCCTAAACGAGCAAACTGGGGAATAACCCCATCATGGGCCATACTATAACCATACAGCCAAAAGGCTTGGTGTTTCATAGTGATCAAAATGGCCAAAGCATCATGGATGCCGCGATAGCCGCTGGCATCCAAATGCGCAAAAGCTGTGACAATGGTATATGCGAAGTTTGCAAAGCCCGCTTAATCGCCGGCCAAGTGATCAAGCAAACAGGCACATCGTCACAGCCTATCGAACAGGGCAGCGACATCTATCCCTGTGTGACAGAAGCAAACAGCGATATTATTTTGGAGCAGTTAAACGTGCTAGCCCCAGGCGAAATCCCTCAACAACATTTATCAATGCAAATTGAATCGGTAAAACCGCTGAATGATTTTACCTATCAAGTGCAGTTGCTAAGTCCTGCTGGAAAATTACCTCAATACCATGCGGGGCAATACTTAGAACTCTTGATTGATGACAACCAGTATCCATTCACGATTGCCAGCAAACCCAATGGTCGGCATATTGAACTGCACCTTGGCGTAAGTGAAGACAATGCTTCTAGCATCGCCATTCGCAATTATTTGCAAAACCATTCAACCGTACGCGTGAAACTACCGGGCGGTAACGTTTGGCTAAAACCGGGAATGGATAGTTTTAACCTACATGATCCGTTGATTTTTGTTGTGGCCGGAACAGGCTTTGCCCAAGCCAAAGCCATGATCGAAGATCAGCTAGAGCATCAACACAGCGCTATTTATTTATACTGGATTAATCGCGATCAAGACGGCTTTTATAGCAATCTGCCTCAGCAATGGCATGAAGATAAGCTCATTCACTATGTGCCCATGACGCCTGAACAAGTTGATGGCCCCTTCTATAGTGATCAAAACGTAGAAGAACTGGTTCAAAAGCAAGTATCAGATATCAGCCGTATTCGTGTAGTTGCATGCGGCAGTCCGAACTTTGTTTATAGCGTGTTAGACGGTTTAGAGAATAAAGGGTTTGAGCAAAGACAAATGCTAAGCGACGTATTCGCCTATGCCCCTCGCCCATCGAAATAATATTTAAAAGCGTCCTGTTAAGGACGCTTAGCTACCATTTTAAATACCAGTTCAGGGAAGAACCGTTTCAACGTCACCGCCAAAACCGATAAGCCTTCTCCCACTACGATTTCTTTTTTTCCTTTCGCCAGTTGACGCGCAATAATCGATGCGCAGTTATCCACATCCATACCATTTTTGATATCGTCATCGTCTTGGCCAAAGGCTTCACCATTACCAGATACCGCGTTTTTACTCACATCCGTTTTAATGAAACCTGGGGTTATAGTGCTGACCTGAATCCCGTACTGCGTCACTTCCGCGCGAAGCGCATCAAAGAATCCCATGACCGCATGTTTGGCTGCGCAATAGCCGGTGCGCCATTTCACACCCACTTTACCGGCCACACTAGAGGTCACCGCAATATGGCCTGATTTACGCTCTACCATATGCGGTAGCACCGCTTTGGTTAACGCAATCTGACCCAGCACATCCACATCTAATAGTTTTTTGTATACATCCAAATCGGTATCCAAACACAAAGAGCGCTGCGAAATACCGGCATTATTAATCAGCATATCAATCTGTCCGAATGCAGCTAATACCACATCGACTTTACTCGGCATACTTTCTGTATCCAGCACATCCAGCGGTAATACCAAAATATGCTCGGCCTTTAAGCCCAGTTTGATGCATTCATCTTTAACGCGATTAAGCTCGGCCTCACGGCGGGCGGATAATACTAAATAAGGGGAATGAGAAGTTTGACGAGCGTAATATTTTGCAAGTGCTTCTCCAATTCCAGAGGAAGCACCAGTGATCCAGATAACCGACATAAGCAATCCTTATTATTGTTACTCAACACAAGACTGCCATGTTTTTCAATTAAGCAATAGCTAAGTTTTGTAAATGGACTGTTTGAGTGATCACTAAGGCAAACAAGCCTCAGTATCTACAAAGCTTTGCTCTAAAACTTCGGCTTCACGCTGTGGATATACGATCTGTGTTTTCAAACAAGAGTGCTCACCCGCACGAATAAACTTAGAATGATAATGGCGGATAAAGCGATTTTGATCATCCACACTTTGCGTGATTAATTGAGTTTTCAACAAGGTTTTATTTTTATGGGCTTCGGTTTGTAACCAATGACTTGAACCATTGCGAAATGGTTGCTCAATCAATTTAATGTCTGTTGTGACTTGTTGCTCTGCTTGCTGACTAATAGTTTGATATTGATAAAAAAGATAAGCAATGCCTGCCACAAGGCAGACAACCAATAGATAAATAATTCTTTTACGCATAAGGGTACTTCTGTTTCTGGGTAAGGACTCGTCATTACGCTGTAAAACTCGTCGAGCCCGACCGTTTACAGGCTCGCATGAGTTAAAGCTATATCATTAGAGGCGCTATTATTCTTGTAGGGTTAAGCCTTTAGTGGCGCTGGATAACTGATCGGCATCTTCAGACGCAAGTTTAATCATCAAACGTAAGTCGTTTGCACTATCCGCATGGGCAAGCGCTTCTTCATACGTAATCTCACCAGCTTGATACAAGTTATAGAGGCCTTGATCAAAGGTTTGCATGCCTTGCTCTGTGGATTTCGTCATCAATTCTTTAAGTTCATGAACCTCACCTTTGCGAATCATGTCGGCAACCAATGGTGTATTCAATAGTACTTCAACCACGGCGCGACGACCCTTGCCATCTGGGGTTGGAATAAGTTGCTGTGCGACGATCGCTTTTAAGTTAAGACTCAAATCCATCCACACCTGTGAATGTTGTTCTGGCGGGAAAAAGTGAATAACGCGATCCAATGCTTGGTTAGCATTATTCGCATGCAATGTGGCTAAACATAAGTGACCTGTTTCTGCGAAGGTAACCGCATGATTCATGGTTTGCGCACTACGCACCTCACCAATCATGATCACATCCGGTGCCTGACGCAGGGTATTTTTCAGGGCTATCTCAAAGCTTTCCGTATCTAGACCTACCTCTCGTTGCGTTACGATACACCCTTGGTGCTGGTGCATGTATTCGATAGGGTCTTCGATACTGATAATGTGGCCGCGACTATTTTGGTTACGATAACCAATCATGGAGGCCAACGAAGTCGATTTACCCGCACCCGTTGCACCCACAAATAAAACCAAACCGCGTTTACTCATGGCGATATCTTTGATGACATCAGGAAGGCCAAGCTGCTCAATAGTAGGAATACGCGTTTCGATTCGACGTAGCACAACGCCAGCAAGGTTACGCTGAAAAAATGCACTGGCACGGAAACGACCTATACCGCTAGCACTCACCGCAAAGTTCAGTTCTTTTAACTCTTCAAACTCTTCGATTTGTTTTGCGCTCATCATGCCATAGATAATTTCTTTGGTTTGCTCGGGGCTCAAAGGCGCTTTGGTCACCGAATGAATACGTCCATGAACTTTCATGCTAGGTGGCATACCTGCAGTAATGAACAAATCGGATGCGCTTTTTTCCACCATAAGGCGAAGTAGTTTTTCGATTTCCATAGCTTATTCCTTGGAAGTTTGCCGCAGGCAAACTCCACTTTATCATGATTAAAATTGCTCTGGGTTTTTGGCTTTTTCTCGCGCGGATTCTGGTGTCACCAAACCCTTCTGAACCAAGGTTTTTAAACTCTGATCCATTGTAGTCATGCCTAATGAACCACCTGTTTGAATGGCGCTGTACATTTGCGCTACTTTATCTTCCCGAATCAAATTACGAATGGCTGGCGTACCGACCATGATTTCGTGTGCTGCAACACGACCACCGCCTTTTTTCTTCAAAAGGGTTTGAGAAATAACCCCTTGTAGAGATTCTGACAACATAGAACGGACCATGGATTTTTCTTCAGCAGGGAATACGTCCACAATACGGTCAATGGTTTTAGCTGCGCTCGTAGTATGCAAGGTACCAAACACACAGTGACCCGTTTCTGCCGCGGTCAACGCCAAGCGGATTGTTTCTAAGTCACGCATCTCACCAACCAAGATCACATCCGGGTCTTCACGTAGTGCCGAGCGCAATGCTTCGTTAAAACCTAGGGTATCTCGGTGTACTTCCCGCTGGTTAATCAACGACTTCTTGCTTTGGTGAACGAATTCAATAGGGTCTTCTACGGTTAAGATGTGCTTATAGTAGTTGTCATTGAGATAATCCAACATGGCCGCGAGTGTGGTCGATTTACCTGAACCAGTTGGCCCAGTTACCAACACCAAGCCACGGGGTTTCGTGGCCAAATCTTTAAAGATTTGGCCCATACCCAAGTCATCACATGTCAGTACCTTCGACGGGATAGTACGGAACACTGCGCCGGCACCGCGGTTTTGATTAAATGCGTTGACACGAAAACGAGCCACACCGGGAACCTCAAACGAGTAATCGGTTTCGAGGAATTCTTCAAAATCCTTACGCTGTTTATCGTTCATGATGTCATAAACCAGCGCATGCACTTCTTTATGACTTAAAGCGGGAAGGTTTATCCGACGTACTTCGCCATCTACACGGATCATCGGTGGCAAACCGGCCGATAAATGTAAATCCGATGCCCCTTGCTTGGCAGAGAAGGCGAGTAGTTCAGTGATATCCATGAATAGGGTACTCCGTATTGCATATAGCCGTTTGATACCAGTTTAGTTCATCCTGACCCTACTCCATGCCATAATGTCCAAAATGGCAGGCTAACTTTCGGCTTTTGGTATCAGCATTGGCCCTGTCGTTATTATTGATACCTGCATTGTAACCAGAGTTGAGAAGAAAACCACGATGGATTTAGCAACTTCTGAAGCCCTACGCTCACGCTTTGAGCAGGTCCAGCATCAAATCAATGATGCTTGTGCACAATACAAACAAAACACGGTACAACTGTTGGCTGTATCCAAAAGGCACAGTATAGAAGCCATCCGTGCTATCCATGCATTAGGCCAACAGTCTTTTGGTGAAAACTATGTACAAGAGGGTGTGGATAAGATTAATGCCCTATCGGATTTAGCTATTGAGTGGCATTTCATTGGCCCATTGCAATCCAATAAAACCAAAGACGTTGCTGAGCACTTTGCGTGGATGCACACACTTGAGCGCGATAAGATTGCTAAGCGTTTAAGCCAGCAAAGACCATCTCACTTGCCACCACTGAACGTGTTAATACAAATCAACATTAGCCAACAAGAGAGTAAATCAGGTATCAGTCTGCAAGACTTGCCTGCTCTTGCACAACAAGTTAATGATTACGACAACCTGTGCCTACGCGGCTTGATGTGTATTCCGGCACCCCAAGATGAAGCATCTCTAACACAAGATTTTTGTTCAATGTTTCAAGCTTTTGAAAAATTGAAACAGCAATACAGCACGGTAGACACTCTCTCTATGGGTATGTCAGGCGATTTGGAATTGGCCATCGAGCAGGGTTCAACTATGGTGCGAGTAGGTAGCGCAATCTTTGGCCCACGAGACTCAATCATATCCAACGAAAACAACTTATAAGGAATCACTATGACAACCATCGCATTCATCGGTAGTGGTAATATGGCGGGGGCGATTATGGGCGGCCTCATCGAAGACGGCTATCAACCAGACAATATAATTGCTAGTGATCCTAGTGAAGAAAAACTGGCTGAGTTGAAGCAACGCCATGGCATTCAAACTACACAAAACAACATAGACGCCATCAAGCGTTCCGATGTGGTGGTGCTGGCGGTGAAACCACAAGTCATGGAACAAGTGTTGGAACCGTTGAAAGCGACTTTGGAAGAGACACAGCCTTTATTAATCTCAGTTGCTGCAGGTATTAATCAATACAGTCTACAACAATGGGCTGGTGACCTTGCTATCGTTCGCTGTATGCCTAACACCCCATCTCTTGTAGGCAAAGGTGCCAGTGGTTTGTTAGCCAACGATAAAGTAAGCGACCAACAAAAATCCATTACTGAAGATATTCTAGGAGCTGTTGGCCTGAGCGTATGGGTCAATAACGAACAGCAATTAGATTGGGTTACCGCCGTATCTGGTAGCGGTCCAGCTTATTATTTTTTATTTATGGAATGTATGATTCAAGCCGCAAAAAATATGGGCATGGATGAAGAGCAAGCTAAAAAACTAACATTACAAACCGCGTTGGGTGCTGCCACCATGGCACAAAAAAGTGATGTTGAACCCGATCAATTACGCAAAAATGTTACATCACCTAACGGCACCACAGAGCAGGCGATTTTGAGTTTTCAAAATGCCGGCTTAGATAAGATTGTAAAAGATGCCATGGAAGCCGTCGTCAAACGCAGTGAAGAAATGGTCAAAGAATTAGGTGCCAAATAGTCCTTTTTCGGATTGATTTTAGTTATTCTGCAACTCTTTTAAGTCTAATCTCAAATCCGCCAGCTTCTCTATGAGCTGGCGCTTTTGATTTGCCGTTAAACTGGCCTGTAGATCCGCAAATAACTGTGCAACGACTGATCGATTGTGTTGCAGAATATCCCGATACTGCTGCGGCTTGTATTTATCAGTTTGTTTTAAAATATTGGCCAACTGCTTTATACGCGCTTCATCACTGGCAGCTTGCTTAAATACTTGCCTCAATTGCGTTTGGTAATCACGTAAATATTGTAACCTGACTTCAGTGGTTTCTTGCATCTGATCAACCGCCATCTGAATACGATCCAATTGCTGATTTGTTAAATCACCCACAAAGTCTTCAACTTGCTCAGATAAACGCTCATACCTTTTTTCTTTATGCTCTGATGCATTTAAATCCTGCCAGTCTTCTTCTCTGTCTTGGTTGCGCTCTTCTAATTCAGCAAACAATTGATTAACCTGATCTTGCGTCAGTTGAGGCGAGAGCACAACGAGATCATCCACAAATTGATTCCGAATAGTAAGCCAATAACCATATACATGATTAATGACATCAAGCCATTGTTGCTGACTTAAAGGGCCTTGCTCAATTTGCTGCTGAAGCTGATCAATGTCTTTAATATAGATAGGAAGTTGCTGCTGGCGATGCCAGTTTAGGGTTTCGATCAAACGTGCTTTGACAGCACTTTCCTGCTCCCCCTCAAACTCAATATAATCATCGAGGTACCAAGGAATAATCCAATCTAGATTATTGTAAGCAAAGCGAGAACTACAGCCAGTCACAAGGCCGATAATGAGAAAGGCCAGCAGAAATTTACGCATCACGCCCACCCTTTAATTGCGTCTAATCAGTTAATAGTCAGGACTATTACGCTATTTAGAGTCACTTAGTTCAATGTCTTTTCTTTCGCATCATTGAACGTAATCTGTAAAGCAAAGCCATCTTCTTTCAACACATCGATACGTCCATGAAGCACTTGTTTTACGACATTGTAAACACGGTAGAGACCCAGTCCTGTGTGCTTGCTCGCCCCACGCTGTGTTGTAACAAAAGGCTCAAATACATGTTCTGCTACATGTGGATCAATACCTTGACCATTATCTCTGTATTCCCACACATAGTCGTCGCCTAATTGCATTAAGGAAATATCAATGCGTTTATTCTCTTGTTGAGTAAAACCATGTTGCAAAGAATTATTAATTAGAGGCTCTAGCAAGCTATGCCAAACAGCAGGATAAGTATGTACTTTGATGGAGGAATGGCAATGCAAGCGGATATCCAATTCAGGGTGTGTCGCCTGGTATAAATCCACCAGATCGGTGAGATGTTGATGCATCTCTACATGGGCCATGTCGGTTTTCATATGAGATGCACTAACCTGACGAAAACGTTGAATCAGTTGCTTGATAGATTTTAAACTGTTTTTTAGGATTTCTAATATGCTTTGGTTATCTTGCAACCACTCTTTAAAGTCCATTTTGGTCATTTTGTTGCGTAAGAATTTGTCTTCTGCTTTATCCACAACACCTTGCATATGATCTACCGCCACTAAGCCGTTACCCAGTGGCGTATTCACTTCGTGAGATACACCCATAACCAACTGTTCCATACTGGAAAAACGCTCTTCTTCCATTAAGCGTCGCATATTGGCGTGCTGCTTTCTTTCGGTGACGTCTGTTATAAAGCCTTCGATTAAATCTTCATCCAATTCTTTGCGCTGTTTCAACGTAAGATTACAAATACGCTCTTCACCATCTTTACGCACGACTATGGTCTCGTAATCAATGACTTGTCCGCTCTCTTTGATGTGTTGCTCTAACGCTATTTCGTCGCGGAAACGCTTGCGAATTTCCGAAGACTTAGCAAGCACTTCTGACTCATTGTCATAACCCAACAGTTTCACAAACATGGGGTTCACAGCTAACAAAGTGCCATTAAAACGAAAGCGGAAAATTCCCACAGGTGCCTGCTGAAACAAGTGTTCAAAAGACTTACGATTTCGATTCGCTTCTTTTTGTGCCCGTAGCGAATCCTCTACAGCCTGAAGCCGTGCTAGACGCTCTGTTCGTATGCGGCGGGAAAGTGCAAACGATAGAAGTACCGTCTCCAGAACACCACCAATTAAGTTTGCATTGCGCGTAAACAGGTTGTTATCAATGACATCGAGAGAAGACAATGGCAATACAATGAAGCCAACCAATAATAGACTCCATGCAAAGGTATAAATACCCGCCAAAGGTACTCCCCTGTAAGCTAAGTACAGCCCCACAACAAGCATGAACAGCGCGCAAACAAAGCTCACTACGTTTAACAAAGTTATGGACATAGTAATTGGCAGGAAAGCAAGACTCACAATGCATAATGCAACAAAAGTAGCGATGCCCTTCATGGTTATTGCGACTCGAGGAGCATGACTATCAATTCGTAATAAATGATACGGAAATAATAAAGACGGTAAGATTAAGAAAAGCCCTGAAACGGGCAAGGCATAGCGGTTAAATTGAGGACATTCTGGCCATAAGTAATAACCGCCATCACCATTCTGAATCACAATAAAGGCTAAAAAACTAAGAACATACAACACATAGGCGTAATACGCTTTATCCTTGATACTCACTGCCAAACCAAAATTATAAAACGCCATCACCAGCAAGATGCCGTAAACCATTGCGCTGATCATGATGCTGTATTGCATAACTTGACTGTAAGTTTGCAAACTAAATACGTCTAAATCCAATACCATGGCATTGGTGCTACGAATCGCAACATAATAGGTCTGCGTATCTAACGCACTAATATCTACAGGAAAAGCCGCATGTTTTTCTTTTATTTCCCGACGCGGTGTCCGCATCATATCGCCGGCATGCCATTGTTTAACCAAATCGCCATAGCGATCAATTTGATAAGCGTTTACATAGTCATGGGAGGGATAACGAAATCGAAGTATTTTGCTAATAGGATAGATATTGGGATTATGAACTTGAATTCTTAGCCAGTATTCTTTTTTACTGAAACCTTGATTCTCAAAAGTTCGAACTGGCTGCCAATGATCTTCGCTCACTTTAAGTGCATCACGTATGGTGAGAATTTTATCGGTGGAATAGAGCGCGCGATCCAAAACCAAATGATCATGGGCCCATGCAAGCTCGTTAAAACATAACACTACAAAAAAGAGTAAAACGCGGGGCACATCACATCCTGTTTCTGATCAATAATCCATCTGGTTATTCTAACAGTTAGAACCTCAGCTGCCTAATAAGCTTGAGTTATAGGCTCGCTACAGCATGCCTCTTTGCGCAAAACTGATAACTTCATCACCCACAACAAAGTGATCTAACACTCTTACATCCACCAACGCCAAGGCATCCTGTAAACGCTTCGTTATTCGAATATCGCTATCGCTCGGTTCGGCGATACCACTGGGATGATTATGGGCAAAAATCACAGCTGCGGCATTGTGCGCCAACACTTGTTTTACAACCTCCCGAGGATACACACTGGCGCCATCAATAGTACCGCGAAAAAGCTCTTCAAATGCGATCAAGCGATGTTGATTATCAAGATACAAACAAGCAAATACCTCGTGGGGCAGATGCTTGAGCTGATGAGCCAAGTATCGCTCAACGCTATCAGGACTGCTAAAGCCTTCGCCTTTCTCGAGGGACTCGTAAAGATGGCGTTTGGCCATCTCCAAAACCGCTTGCAACTGAACGTACTTGGCAGGACCTAATCCCGGCACTTGGCAAAACTCCTCAAGCGGAGTGCCGAAGAGGTTTTTCAAGCTACCGAAACGTCGTATTAAATCGCGCGCCAGCTCCACAGCTGACAAGCCAGGAATGCCAGTACGCAGAAAAATTGCTAATAATTCGAAATCAGAAAGGGAAGTTGGACCATTGGCTAATAGCTTTTCCCGAGGTTGTTGATCTTGTGGCCAATGTTTGATGCTCACAGTAAAACCATCCTTGTTTTTTCACACTTATTCACAATTATCCGTTAATCCCTACAGACCTTTGTTGTTATACTTCCTATACATTCAAGGAGCAAGTATGTTGAGCCTCAGTAACAAACGAATATTGCTTGGCATTACCGGCGGTATCGCCGCTTATAAAAGCGCAGAATTGGTTCGCGCGCTAAAAGGTTTAGGTGCCCAAGTCCGTGTGGTCATGACCGACGGAGCAAAAGAATTTATCACACCATTAACCCTGCAAGCGTTATCTGGTAATCCCGTTCACCATAGTTTATTGGATCCCGAAGCCGAAGCAGGTATGGGGCACATTGAATTAGCCAAGTGGCCAGACCATATTTTGATAGCACCGGCCAGCGCGAATTTCATCGCACGCTTAGCCAATGGCATGGGTGACGACTTGCTGACCACTATTTGCTTGGCCAGTATTGCTCCTTTAGCCATCGCCCCGGCTATGAATCAAGCCATGTGGGCGGATGCCAATACCCAGAACAACCTACAAAAACTGCAGGAACTCAAAAAAGTAAAAGTTTGGGGACCCGCTAGCGGCGAACAAGCCTGTGGTGATGTCGGTCTAGGACGCATGCTTGATCCACAAGATCTAGTAGCAGAGCTGGGCAAACAGTTTGAGCAAAAAAGCTTGAGTGGGAAAACCGTGACGATTACTGCAGGACCCACCCGCGAAGCCATAGACCCAGTGCGCTATATCAGTAATCACAGTAGCGGCAAAATGGGTTTTGCTCTGGCGCAAGCGGCGGTAGAAGCCGGTGCCAACGTCAATTTAATTTGTGGCCCAGTAACCTTAGCGACGCCAGAACGTGTCAATCGCATAGACGTCGAAAGCTGTCAAAACATGTACGACGCAGTATTCGAAACACTGCCAAACACGGACATATTCATCGGCGCAGCGGCGGTTGCGGACTATCGACCGGCCACTACAGCTGATCATAAAATTAAAAAACAGAGCGATGCCATGAGCATCGAACTGGTACGCAACCCAGATATTATCTCTAGCGTGGCAGCCACTGAGAACAAACCTTTTACAGTGGGGTTTGCCGCCGAAACACAAGACGTTAGCGGTTATGCCAAGGGGAAACTCATTAGCAAAAACCTAGATATGATTATTGCGAATGATGTCAGCGATAAGAGTATTGGTTTTAACAGCGAAGACAATGCTGTGGTGGTCATTGGCCACAACTATGAAACCAGTCATGGCAAAGCCAACAAATACCACTTAGCACGCGTTATTGTTGAGCACATTGCTGAATGCTTAGAAACTCAGTAAATTTCTACGAATAAACGATTACATTAATAAGAGTCACCATGAAGAAAAGCTTCCAAGTTAAAATTCTTGATAACCGTCTAGGCAATGACATTCCCATGCCAAGCTATGGCACAGAAGGCAGTGCCGGCTTAGATCTACGCGCTTGTTTAGAAGAAAACATCACCATTGAACCAGGCGAAACCAAGTTGATCCCAACTGGTATGTCGATTTACATCGAAGACAATGGCCTAGCAGCCATGATCTTACCGCGCAGTGGCTTGGGCCATAAACACGGTATCGTATTGGGTAACTTGGTAGGCCTAATCGACAGCGACTATCAAGGTGAACTCATGGTGAGCTGCTGGAACCGTAGCAATACCAGTTTCACAATGGAAGTAGGCGAGCGCATAGCTCAGCTTGTCATTGTGCCAGTGGTGCAGGCTGAATTCGATTTTGTAGAAGAGTTCGAAGCCACCGACCGCGGCGAAGGTGGTTTTGGTTCGACTGGCAAGCACTAAGATTTAGCTTGTGATGCTCACGGTCGATAAGGACATATTCCGCGAATACGATATTCGCGGGCAATACCCGTTGCAGCTAAACGAATCCACAGCTCGGCTAATCGGTAAAGCCTTGGGCAGCGAAATCCTCATGGCCGGTCAGTACAAGTGCTATATCGCGTGGGATGGTCGACTATCTAGCCCATCTTTGCGCGACGCTCTTGTTAGTGGTTTGGCCAGTACTGGCTGTCATGTCAAACTCATAGGCGCCTGCCCTACTGCCGTGGCGTTTTATAGCATCAAGCAAAACATGGAAAGCTGTGCCATCATCACTGGTAGCCACAACCCCAAACAAGACAACGGCATCAAAATCGCTGTGGCCGGTAAAGCCCGAAGTGGTGAGGATATTCAGGTTTTACTCTCCCGTATTCAGCTGGGGCTTTTTGAACAAGGACTAGGTCTTATAGAGCCGGCTCATCAGTTAATGGATGAGTATCTTGAACGAATAACACAGGGTCTAAAGCTCAAGCGTCCTATCCGCGTAGTATTAGACGCAGGCAATGGCATAGGTGGCCCTATCGCCATGCAAGCACTAGAAAAGTTAGGCGTGGGTATTACACCTATTGCCTGCAATGTCGATGGAGAGTTTCCACTACACCATCCTGATCCTGCTAAAAGTAAAAACCTAAAGTGGCTACAGCGAGCCGTACTCAAAGAAAAAGCGGATTTCGGTATCGCCCTAGACGGTGATGCTGACCGCATCGGTGTTGTGGATAACAAAGGCGAAGTCGTCCTACCTGACCGCCTGAGCTTGCTATTCGTGCGCGATATCTTAAGCAAGCAGCCAGGGCAAACTGTTTTATTTGATGTGAAGTGTACGGATCTGCTCATCGAACTTACCGAACAACTAGGCGGCCATGGAAAAATGATCGCCACTGGCCATACCAGTATGAAGCGGGGAATCCGTGAAGATGGCGCTGCGTTTGCTACTGAACTCAGTGGTCATATTATTTTCAACGATGAACATGGTATTGGCGTCGACGACGGCATCTATGCTGCGTTGCGCTTATGTGAGTTAGCCAGTCGTTTACCCGATGACTTGAATACGAATCTCAAGCAATTCCCTCAAACCTACAGTAGTGAAGAAATCCAAGTTCCTGTAAGCGCTGAAAATAAATTCTCGCTGATGAAAATGATTCAAAGCCACTGTTTTAAAGAACAAGATAGAAACCAAGTGGATGGTATCCGTGTACGTTTTTACGACCAGCAAAAGCAAGCCATTGGCTGGGCCTTGGTTCGCGCCAGCAATACCACCGCCTGTTTGACTCTGAGAACCGAAGCAAAAGGCACAGACGAACTTAATTCGATAAAACACCAACTCATCAAAGAGCTTACTCCATATATCCAGAATATAGCGGACTATATTTCTTAGTATTTCGCTTCAGTGTCATACAAAGCATGTAATTTTCTGTAGTCAAAGTATAATGGCGCAAACTTGAGTTAAAGATTAGACATGCGATTTGCTATGCCCCTATCCCGTGACGATGCATTCAACGTAGCCCGCGTACTGAGCGAGGCACTTCCTTATATTCAGCAATTTGTGGGTAAAACCATTGTTGTGAAATATGGCGGCAATGCCATGACGGAAGAGGCTCTTAAAAACAGCTTCGCCCGCGACATGGTTATGCTCAAGCTAATCGGTATCAACCCTATTGTGGTCCATGGCGGTGGTCCGCAAATTGGCGATCTACTGGAAAAGCTAAAGATCGAAAGCCACTTCGTTAACGGCATGCGCGTCACCAACAGTGAAGCCATGGATGTCGTAGAAATGGTTTTAGGCGGTTTAGTGAACAAAGATATCGTTAATTTAATTAATCAAAATGGCGGACACGCCATGGGCCTAACCGGTAAAGACGGTCACTTAATTGAAGCCCGTAAATTAAAAGTGACACAGCAAACGCCAGAAATGCAAAAGCCAGAAATCATCGATATCGGTCATGTGGGTGAAGTAGCGCATATCAATACAAGCGTGCTAAGCATGTTAACAGAGTCCGATATTATTCCTGTTATTGCGCCCATAGGTGTGGATGACAAAGGCGAGTCCTATAACATCAATGCAGATTTAGTCGCTGGTAAAGTAGCCGAGGCGGTAAAAGCAGAGAAACTTTTATTGCTAACCAACATTGAAGGCTTAAAGGATAAAGAAGGCCATATTCTTACAGGCTTAACCACAACGCAAGTGGATGATCTCATTGCCGATGGCACCATCTACGGCGGCATGTTACCAAAAATTAAATGCGCGCTAGACGCGGTAAAAGCGGGTGTAAATACCGCGCACATTATCGATGGTCGAGTGCGTCACTGTACTATGCTTGAGATTTTCACCGATGAAGGTGTCGGTACCTTGATTACCAACCAAGATGACTAAACGTAAATAAATTTGCTTAAGTTGGTGCAATAGCGCACAAACGCCCAGCCATTGGGCGTTCGTTGCTATTTGTTAACATAATTATCAATAAATCTATAAAACTAGATCACGAAAACCCAGTTTAGTGATTGCACACGCCCTAATCGGGCAGTACGATAGCCTTCATTTTGTGAACGATCACATTCTTATGACGACGGAACAAAAAACCTCCCGCAAGCAGCAGATTCTGCAAGCCCTAGCACACATGCTAGAAGTGAACCCGGGTGCCCGTATTACAACTGCACGTCTTGCTAAAGAAGTAGGTGTGAGTGAAGCTGCGCTTTACCGTCACTTTCCTAGCAAAGCCAAAATGTTTGAAGGTCTTATCGAATTTATCGAAGCGACCATCTTCACTCGCATTAATCGTATTCGCCAAGATCACGATTCTACGCTAGCACGCATGGAACATAGCATGGTTTTAATTTTAACCTTTGCTGAGAAAAATCCTGGTATGTGTCGAATTTTAACGGGTGATGCACTAAGCGGAGAAACCGAACGCTTACGTGCTCGTGTTGCACAGTTTTTTGAACGCTTAGAAACTCAATTCAAGCAAATTTTGCGCGAAGCAGAATTACGCGATGAAAAAAGCCCCCGTATCGACGCCTCACCATTAGCTAATTTACTATTGGCCGTTGTTGAAGGTCGCATCCGTCAATATGTGCGCAGTGAGTTTGAAAACAAGCCTCTAGAAAACTGGCAAGTACAGTGGTCATTCTTATCAAGCAACTTACTAGTAGAAGACGCATTAGTATAAATCCCTAAGCGTGCTACGAGCTATTGTGCAATGAAAACCACATGCACTTGTATCACACGTTACTGCTGCAGTGATTTATAAAGACTGCCTTATAATTATAATCAAGAGTTCGTCATCCCCGACGCGCGCAGCGCTTTGATCGGTGATCCATCTGTACTATTTCGTAGAATGTAAATCAATCATTCTACTTCGCTTGCAAAATATGCTGAACATAAGCACTGCCGTGTCGTGAAAAATCCGCCAGCAAATCGGACACCGTATTGGTTAATTGATTAAAGCCTGCATCACCGGATTCCAACTTTACGGTATCTAATAACTCATCGGTTGCATCCAAATCCGTATACTCCACATTTACATCCATCACATAAGCATGAGGTATAGTATCCGCCAGTACGTGATGAACATGATCCGCCTTGTCTGCACTCACTTTACTAAAAAGGTTCACAGGATCGGTATGACGATACTGATTCACGGGATACTCAACCGCTAACGATTTCAACGTTTCATGTTCGTGATTTCCTTCTTGCAATTGCAGAGTCATTAACTGACTTTGAAACTCCTCTAATACAGTATGTCGATTTGACACCAATTGAGTTGCTTCTTTTTGTGCGTCAGGTAAACCTAGTAAATTTAACAAACCCACCCAAAGCGTGCTTAAAGTACTGTTACCCGGGACCGGTGTCACATGATACGGATTAGAAAAATCACCGATATAGTGCAACCCCAAACCCATAAATCGCCAGCCCCAATAATCATGCCCTTGAGCAAATGCAAAACGCGCAAGGCTTTGATATTGATAGATGCGCATTTCTGGATAGGTGCGCTTTAAGAAACCGCCCAAGGCATAAAGTACTGGTGACTCATGATAGAACGCCATATGAAACGGAGCTTGCGTACCGTACTCTAAATTTGGATTACCGAACGCCTGTTCTCCAAAGCCATATTCTTTGCCGTACGCAGTACCACTATCCGTAAATAAACCAATATCCAACCCATGATCTGGTTCGTCGTTAGCGCTCACAGCCACATGCAAAGGCGCAATCGTTTGACCAGGCTGTAAACGCATAAATTCATCTGGGTTCATGTGGGCAAGATCGTTGAAGACACTAACCTCTTTCAGCGTTATCGGCACCATGTTGTCCAAGCGATACGACGGTGGCAGCTGAGCGTATAAACCTAAGCGCGCTTCAGGGTTAATGCGAATGGCCCGTTTAAACCGCATCACCACATCTTTCTCATTACCTGTCGCTGCAAACGCCAGATCCTGTGGACGTGGCTGATAATTCCACAGATTCTCTTGCATCCATGCTTCATCATTCTGCAAATGGGTCGCAAGGGCTTCTTCGTTAGCCAGTAAAAACGACTGCAACGACTCCACTTTAACTGGCGCAGCGTCGCGCACTTCCGGCATGGATTCTAATAGGGCCCTACTAATCAGGGTATGGTTATCCCAAGCGAAGGTCTGTACGCAAAAGGTGAAAAAACAGCCGAAAATGGCAAGGCGAGAGAATAGTGTCATGTTGTCCCCAGGTTACTGGCTTTGGGTTTTATTATTATGCTGAAACCATACTAATTTCTTAGACCCGTGGACAGGGCCAAAGTGACACAATTTTGTGGTGGTTTAGGCCAGATAAGTAACCAAGTGAAATTTGAGGTGACAAACCGTAGGCACAAAAAAACCGCCAGCGGGGGCGGTTTCTTTTCAGGCAATGATCCGAAACGGATTATTTAGCCATGTATTTGATAGCGCTGGCGATTTCATCATCAGAACAATCCATGCAGGTACCTTTAGGAGGCATAGCATTGATACCGTTGATGGCGTTCGCCAACGTCGCGTCAAAGCCTTTTGCTAGACGGTCATTCCACGCAGACACATCACCAGTCTTTGGTGCACCCATGGCACCAGTGCCGTGACATGCAGTACAGAAGGTATTGTAAACTTCTTCACCAGAGCGAGGACCAGAAGACGCCGTCGCAGCACCTGCCGCCGCATCACACTCAGTACCTTCAACACACACATTACCCACCGGCTTTAGACGCTCAGCGATATCCGCAGTTGCGTGGGCTTGGGAAACCAATACAGACAAGGCCAGAAGCAATGTTGAAGTGATAATCTTAGTCACGGTTGTCCTCTCTCTTTCAGGCACATAATTTTAAAATTTGCTGGATTATACCCACAAAAGCCATGGTCTAAAAACGAAAGTGGTGATTTTTTTAAAAATCAGGGCTTTAGAGTGTCCATACATAGATGTGGGTCAGTATAGCAGGCCACTGATGTTCGTGATTTAAGCGCGCCCATAGCGATCACTAAAGCGCTTAATATCATCTTCGCCCAAGTATTTACCGGTCTGTACTTCAATCACCTCTAGCGGGTGACCCTGCTCATTTCGCAAGCTGTGCGTCACTGTGCTTGGGATATACGTTGATTCGTTTGCAACCAAAGTAAACGACTGCTCGCCTCTCGTCACCGTGGCCGTACCCGATACCACCACCCAATGCTCGGAACGATGTTGATGGCTCTGAAGAGATAAGCCATGACCCGGCTTTACAAATAGACGCTTCACCTTGAACCCCTTACCTACATCCATAGACTGGAAATAGCCCCAAGGTCGATACTCTCTCTGATGGTGCAAGTGCTCACTACGGCCTTGCTCGGACAACTTATCCACAAGCTTTTTGATATGCTGGCTTTGCGAACGATCCGCCACCAACAGCGCATCGTCGGTATCGACAACGATCAGATTCTCAAGACCAACACCCGCCACTAAGCGCTCGCTGCGCACATAGTTGTTACTACTATTTAGCAGCAACCCATCACCATGAATATGATTACCCCACTCATCTTTCTTGCTTTGCTGCCAGAGCGCCTGCCATTCACCTAAATCGCTCCAACCTGCGTCTAGCGAGACCATAAAAGCATTGGATAGCTGCTCCATGATAGCCACATCAAACGGCATGCAGGGCAACAAACTATATTGCTCACTACTTAATCTCAAAAAATCTAAGTCAGCCTGCGCCTGCTGAAGGGTGTTCTTAGCATGCTGCCAAAGCTCGGGCTGATAAACAGTAAACGCAGATTGCCAAGCGCACGCCGTACCCATGAAAATCCCCGCGTTCCAATAATAATTACCTTGCTCTAGATAAGACTGGGCGGTTTGCGCATCGGGCTTTTCTTTAAAGTGTTGGACCTTAAAACCCGCTTTAGGATATTCCTCAGTTGATACAGGCTCACCCGCCTGAATATAGCCATAACCGGTATGAGCACTAGTGGGCTCAATGCCCAAGGTGAGTAAACTCTGCGAATACTCCCGAGCTAACTGCACCGCTTGATTAAGCGACGTAATAAATGCATCGGATTGCTCAATGGCATGGTCCGCAGGTAAGCAACAAAACACAGCGTCTTTGTCGGCTTTGACTGAATCTTGCGCTAATAAAAATGCAACAGCCGAAGCAATGGCGGCGGCCGTATTGCGCGCTTCGGGCTCTAGTAAGATAGGAAAATGCTTTACACCCGTTTGCAGACATTGCTCAGCTACTAAAAACCGATGCTGCTCATGGCAGATCACAGTTATTGGTGCGCAATCTTGCAAACCTTGGGTACGTAACAAGGTTTGTTGCAGCAAAGACCAATGCTCATCATTTAACGGCAAGCATTGCTTGGGATACTCCTCACGGGAAAGCGGCCACAAACGCGTGCCCATACCACCAGCGAGAATAATTGGGTAAATCATAACCATGCCAACTTTATTCGATAGACAAAGTATACCGCACAAAGCCGCGCAGCTAAGTAATTGCTGTGAAAGCAATTTTTTTCTCAAGCCTCATGGGCTATAATGCTCGCCTTCATCAGGCTACGCCTATGACAACCGCCCTTAGCTCAGCTGGATAGAGCGCGGCCCTCCGGAGGCCGAGGCCAGAGGTTCGAATCCTCTAGGGCGGGCCAATCAAAGTTTTTCATTCCAGCAAAAGCTCTCACTTTCCCTAAATATTTCCATAAAGAGAAACCTAAGCCCTAGATGGCATGAGAACCTCTCAGGTTCGACCTAGCGAGGAACGAGCATAGGAGACGAACGAAGTGAGAGTGAGCTCGCGAACGGTCAATCCTCGGCGGGCCAATCGCAATACCTCCACTCATAACAACAACCTCCAAAACTCCATCAGTTTTGATTCAAGCAAAAGCATAGCCCTAGATGTGATGAGAACCTCTCAGGCCGCTCCTGCGCATCCATGCGCTCGCGGCATTTGTACATCCTTGTACTTCGTTCGACCTAGCGAGGAACGAGCGTAGGAGACGAACGAAGTGAGAGTGAGCCTGCGAACGGTCAATCCTCGGCGGGCCAATCAAAGTTTTTCATTCCAGCAAAAACTAACGACTACTCTCAACTTATTCCAAAAGCGAAAGATTCGCCCTAAAAGGACGAGAATCTCTGGTAGGCTCCCCAACCGCATCCTTTCAGTCCTTCCCCGCCAATTTAACCCTTTTTACCTACTTTGACCTGCTTTTACCCGGCGCTTTTACAGCCGTTCTACTACTATGGGACTAATAATAAAAACACGCCTGTGGTGCCTGCCTAGCGATAGATCTCTAGCTTAACCGCAAGGACGTGATTAGAAGTGGTGGTAACAACATGAATAATAAAAAGAAAGCATTGGCCGTGTTCTCGGTTGTTTTAGTTGTCGCAATTATTGTGGTCAACAGCGAACCTCATGTTATGTCTCTCGATACCAATCAAAACCATCGTACACATTTACAATCAGATTCCCTCGCTAGTGACTCACCTAAAATACAAAGCAAACAAGAAAAGCTCATGGAAGACGCTATTGCCAATCAGCTCAAACAAGCCACAGAAGCCTATAAGTTTAATGCGCAATTTCCGCCCTATTCCAAACCGCTTTACAAAGAAAATTGGGATCTACTCAACCCCAGGGCGTTCATCCCCAGAAAACAATCCATCAGTAATAGCCCGGACATAAGCGGCAGCTTGGTATTGGACAAGTACATTATCGCCAAAGAAGACCCGCTAGAGGTCAAAGTGAAAATCAGCACGGCAGAAGAAAACCTGTCTTCCATTCAATCCATTATTGCCAATATCGAAGATTCGGATATTTCACAGTCTTTAACACAAACCTCGTTTGAAAATGGTGTGGCTACGTATTCCGGTCAGGTTTCGATTAGCGACTTGGGTCAAGAGAGTGTTAACGAAGGCTCTATTACTGCGGACATTCAATTGCAAAACGGTGATATCAAAACTCTCAGCGCTCGCTTCAAATACCACACTACAGTAGCCACGGTACAGAACGTGGGTGATGCCTATGTGGATGGCTCTGATTTAAACATCCCTGTGGATATCAATGTCACCGAGCGAGGCAAGTATCGTGTGCAAGCCAACTTGTTTGATGAAAACAATGACAGCCCCGTTGCCCATTTAACCGATGCCTATGAAGCGGATAAAGGCATTAACTCGGTGAACCTAAAAGCCCACATCAATGCATTAAAAGTATCAGGCTCCGCTGGTCCTTATTACTTATCTAATATCACCATTTCTAAAGTATCCACTCATCCAGGTGAGAAACAAGAGTACGGTGTGGCACTTAATGAGCAGTTCCCCATAAAGGGATTTGATTTATCCATTTACGATAAAGACAACTACCGCAACCCGAAATACAAAGACAGTATTCAATTTTTGGAGCGTGTCTCGGGTGCGCAATAAGTGCTAACAACGGAAGCTAAAAAAAATAAAAAGCCAAAGAATTGTTCGCCGCATGACGTCTCCTCATGCAGTGGCAATACGCAGTAAAAAGCAGTTCTAACTACAATAAAAAAAGGAACGAGTAATGGTGCAACTCATCAAAAAGATCAGTGTGGTAATAGGACTCACACTGCTTTCAACCCTATCCTATGCGCAAATCGCTGGGTACAACGTTCTGTTGGTCCATGGCTTTCAGTTCGGTGATTTATCCTCACAACCTTCTGACGCAGAAGTGTACGAACGCCGATTAATCTCTGACTTTTGGGAGCAACGTGCTGAAGGTCGTCTTAACTGGAGTTCTGCCGAACGTGTTGAAGGTAAAATCTCGCAGCAGATTTTTGAACAAGCCAAACGCTACTCTGCCCAAGGCACCTGTGCCCTCGGTTGTGTTGTGGTACTGCACAGTACCGGCGATCAGGTCATGCGTCACTTCTTAGCCAATCAAGAAGAATGGTTACGCAATGCCGGTTACGAGCCACTTAACATTGTTGCCACCATCGACTTTGGCGGTGCGGGCGGCGGTACTGACTTTGCCGACCTTGCGGTAGGAGTGGTGACTAACGAAAGCATTCCACAATGGATCAAAACTACGATTGGTGCCTTCTTGAAGATTGATTTAAGCAATGCCAATACCGAAAGCTTAGGTGTTGTAAACGATTTAACTTACTCAGGTGCTCGCTCCATTGCGCCGCAACCGAATCACATTCCACGCCTGCGTTTCTCGGGCAGTGGCGGCAATACCAACCCACTGAAAGTGTTGCTATCTGGCTACAGTGACGGTGTGGTTCCGGCCTCTTCTTCTTGTGCCGCTGCATCACCTGCCGCGATCGATAGTTGTTCAAACTCCATTGGTTATAGCGGCAAGCTAACCAGCAAAAACGGTCCAAGCGGTTTAATGTACAACCACTTCCCAGTGCTGATGTCGAAACACTATGGCCATGGCCCACTAAAAGAAGATAACCACAAAGGCACCGTGACCTATGTGCAAAACAACTTTAATGTTGGCTTTGATGTGGACTTTGATACCTACCGTAAAAAAGTACCATGGTGGCAGTTCTGGAGAGAAAGCGGCACCTTCCAATTGGTGTCAGGCTCTGACTCTAAATCCATGTCGCGTTTGATTTACGATACGTTTAACCGTTAAGAAAATCATGACGCACAAACCGAATCCTATCGTACCTTACTAGCACTAATGCGATGGATACGACCCCAGCGAAAGCTGGGGTCATACCTTTCCCCAAAGCATCTCTGACTATTATTCGCTCAATTTATAGTTTAAGCGTGCTTAACAGTATTTATTTAGAAATGTCTTGAAGATATAGCAGGCGGTCGACTATACTTTGGTTAAGTGGATTGGGAGTACCCGGTCGGCGTCTTGGCCTCGGTGAGAATCATCGGGGCTTTTCGCTTTCTTAAGAAGGGAAAATCTTCATACCAATGCCTTCAAACCCTTCCCCAACATGTTTACGCCCACCATCACAGTAAAACTTTCTCCTCAGTACATCAAAAGCTCTATTCTCTTGATTCGGTCGTAATAAGTTCAAGCCGATAGGCCGTGCCACTAAATCTGCCAACTGTAAACCTGATGACATAACTTTTTTATCTGAAAAAATAATCTCAAATGGCAGAACCTTATTTAGACGATTATTACCATCACAAACTCGTCTAAATTCCAGCTCTAAATCTTGGTCTTCTTTTTTACCCCGGCACTCAACTACGATATGTGTCTTTTGATTATGCTGATTCTTTTCCTCCAAAAACTCATACAGAGTCTCCATACAAAAACCCAAAGCAAGATGATACGGATTGTCATTTATTTCACCTCGCTTCTTTAAAGCCAGCTTATCAATACTGCAACTCACTAGTATAAAATTACTATATTCAATGATCTGAGCTAGTTGCCCCATAAAAGCTAGTTTGTTTTCTCTACTCTTGAAGATATTGAAGTCACCCTTTTCTTTCCTGATTTCATGCTCATGTAAAACCACCTGATCATGACCAAACCAGTTAAATTTGAATTTTTCGAGTGCGGAAACAATGGCTTCACTGTAATGACGCTTGTGGAAAATACAAAAAGCTAAAACGAAAATAGGATAGTTTTCATCAATGCTTTTCAGACTATGATCACCACTTTCATCGACATAGACGATATAGCGAGAAAAATCCGAAGCGCCATATTTAAAGTCTTCGACCTGATGGGTAGGCCTCTCTAAAGATTCATCGAGTTCAAATAATGGTAATTGCTGCTGTTCTGTGGTCATTCGCCCATGCCTCTATCCTTGTACATTGTGCTAGGCTATCTACCCAAGACATCGGTAGTAGTCATAAACCTAAATAAGTTTTTTCCAACTCAAGTATATGGTTAGAATTTACGCTACTACAAGGCTCACCCTTCAGCCTACTCGTTGCAGTCAGGAATTAGTTTGAATTATTGGACATATTGAACCTTACTAGCACTAATGCGATGGATGCGACCCCAGCGACAGCTGGGGTCATACCTTTTTCTTAATTTTCTGCATTTTTACGTCATTTTGCTAACTGTCACCAGCCTACCTTCAGCAACTGATCTAAGCTCACATCCTAAATAAAATGAGTCGTTGTGAACCGCTCGCAACCCAACCTATTTGTGAAAAGGATGCCACCTATGCACTTTCGAATCGGCCTACTACTAGCAAGTATACTGGCACTTAGCGCCTGTAAATTAGAAATTGAAGTGTAAGAAGACACCGACGAATGCGATACCAGCACCGAGCAAGCCAACTGCCCTGATGGCAATTCGGATGATTCAAACAATGATTCCGATGATAGCAATATGGACGATGACTCTAGTGACGATGCTAGCGATGATGATTCTAGTGACGATACCAGCAAGCTCGATCCGGTAACCTCGAATATCTGTGAAGCCCAAGGGGAAGCAAAATGCTATTACGCCGCCCCCAATGCCACGGGCACAGGCACCATTGAAGAACCGGGTAACTTGCATGCCTTACTACCTAGCTTATCTGCCGGTGATTATCTTTATCTATTCGACGGTGTTTATGATCAATACGCCGATAATGGCGATAGCTCATGGATCATCGATCTCAATAAATACTTTTATTTCACTCAGCCAGAACCCACCGAAGCAGCGCCCGTGACCATCACGGGTTATCCAACTCACGATGCCATCATTCAAGGGGATGATAACCGCCGCTGTATTTTAGTGGATGGACAGTCACACTTGGTCTTTAAAAACATCATCGTCGAGCACTGCTATAACGAAGGCATGCGCCTAGGTTGGGATATCCCGGAGCAAGGCATCGTATTAGATGACGTGGAATTCAGAGAAATCACCTATAACAACAACGCAGGCTTTGTTTATATTCAAGGCTATGAAGATGTCGTGATCCAAAACTCAACGTTTCATGATTATAAAGGCACTCAGGGCAGTGAATGGGGCAACTACCTACAGATATTCCAGGCCATCGATGTAGAAATTAAAGACAACTATTTTTACGGAAAAGGCGGTGGAATTTATTACAAACACGGTGAATCAGAAACCAACCGTGGTGGCTTTACCAAAGTCCATGGCAATCGTTTTGAAAACCTAACGCGCCATGGCATTTATACTAACCAAAACCGAACCGAGATCTACGACAACCTTTTCATTAATACCGACGGCGTGATCGTGCACCAAGAAGACGGCACCCGACCACCCTTCACCCAGGACGTGAACATCCACCATAATACCTTTGTGGATAGCAGCATTATATTAAACCAAGGTTCGAATAACGGCTCTTACATGGATGCCTATGGCCTAGGCGCCAAGCACGCCACCATACGCAATAACCTCATGCAGGACTCCAATTATCGTATTTGGGTATACGGCACAGACGAGCAATATGATGAAGGTATAGATCTAGAATCCAACGACAACTGCTTTTATAACGAAAGCGGCAGCATGACAATTAAATACTTCAGTGCAGATAGCTTTGGCGAAAAAGGCCAAGACTATAACCTAAGCGGATGGCAAAGCGCCGGCTATGATGTGAACTCACTAGAACAGCCACTGCAATTGGATAGTAATTACGAATTGCCTGCAGGTAGTGCGTGTAGCTTTGCGGGAAGGCGGTAGTTCAATCCAGAGCCTCTGATATCCGTCAGAGGCGCGCTCATGTTACAGCTAAGAATTGTTAAGATCGGCTAAGCAGTCTTTACACCAAAGCGTGAGGCCATCCTCTCTTTTATCTGACTCGAAAAACAAATCCCATCTTTTTTTCTTTCTGCAATTTGAGCAAACTTTCATTTGATGTTCTGGAGGTGCCCCAAGGTCGGGACCGTCCTCCAAGATGTAGTTTTCTTCCTTCACCTTATCTATCAAAGCTTGCAACGACGCATGCTCCATACAATTAAACCAAAGAGAAGTTTCCTCCCAATGAGGAGTGGGCTTTGAGACGTGGCTTAACAATCCAATTCGAGAAAAAAGGATATACACCCTTTGAACAGGTAAGTTTATTTTATTCGCAATCAATCTAACCTTATCTTCTGTCGATTTCTCCATTGTTTGCCCCGAAGTTGTGTCGTCAATAAACTCATCTAAATATAGCAAACCGCTTAAAACACGCTTGAGTCGTGCCTTTACTCCAGAAGCATTACAAAATCCACCTACGATTGTTCATTGCAAAATCGATACAAACACACGTAGAATACACGTTCTTTTATACGAACAAACTGATATCCCTCCTAAATACTTGTTAAATTTGACTTCCAAAACACCGCCGCTTGTTAAATTTTGACTTCCTCGTGTTTTTATTTATACTTCCACCATACAACCATAATAAGGAAGGAAAGGACTCTCTATGGTCAAAACACTAATCAAAGAATACAGCCATTCTTTCCCCGCGGTTCGTGGCATGCAAGCAGGGAGACCATGCTATATTGCGATGTGTCCGATGCGAACTATCCCGAAAATCTTCGTATTTGATGAAGATGAAGTACCTCCAGAATTGAGAGCTCAGCGCACACTAAACAAAACTAGAATTCCCGAAATTGCTGAGTATTTAATATCTAATCCAAACGATTACACATTGTCTGCGATCACGGCATCAGTAAGTGAACAAGTTCACTTCGAGCCCATGGCGGATACGGGTCCAGGAATTAACTTAGGTATGCTAACGGTTTCGATGGATGCTCAAATATTGATCAATGACGGCCAACACCGCAGAGCCGCAATTGAGGCTGCTATCCGAGAAGCGCATGAACTTGGTCATGACCATATTCCGGTTTTATTCTTCGTAGACGAAGACCTCAAGCGAAGCCAACAAATGTTTGCTGATCTCAATAAATATGCGGTAAGACCCAATGAATCAATCAGTACATTGTATGATCACCGAGATCCATTATCTGACCTCGCAAGGCACGTAGTAAAAAACGTTGATTGCTTTAAAAATCTTACAGAAATGGAAAAATCAAGCTTATCAAATCGTAGTAGTAAGCTATTTACACTCAGTAGCATCAAGCTCGCGAGTAGAGCCCTGTTAAAAAAGGGCCCAAAGGAAAGTGTGTCCGACAAGGAAAAGGAGTTGGCTACAGAGTTCTGGACAGAAGTTTGTGAAAATATTAAAGACTGGCAAGATGCGAAGTCCAAAAAGGTTAGTACAGCAGATCTTCGACAGAATTATGTACATGCCCATGGTGTAACTTTACAAGCACTCGGCTCCGCTGGCGCTGACCTCTTAGCGCAAAAACCAAAAGCTTGGAGAAAGCACTTAAACAAACTAGGGACAATAGACTGGTCTCGGTCTAACACGGGTATATGGGAAGGAAGAGCATTAATGTACGGCAAATTAAGTAAGGCCCGTGCCAATGTGATGCTTACTTCAAACCTGATCAAACAACATATGGGACTAAATCTTAGCCCTGAAAGCCAAGAATACGAGAAACAGTTTAAATCATGAGTCGCTCTACCCTATATGCAACAATGGATGAAATGATTTCAGCAACTGAAATTGCTGGTCGCCCATTGTCAGATTTAATAATTGAGATCCAAGATTTGTACTTGGATGACGATAAGCCTTGGGTCATTGGATTTAGTGGTGGTAAAGATAGCACCACTATTTTGTCGCTTATATATATTGCAATCGAGAAATTGGAGCTTAAACAACGTCATAAACATATCTACGTGATTTCCTCAGACACACTGGTAGAAACACCAATGGTTGTAGATATGATCGAGGATGTCGTTAATGCAATTAACGAAAAAGCGAAAACCAATAAGCTTCCAATGTCTGCTCACCAAGTTCACCCAAAGATGGATCAGACCTTCTGGACTAATCTATTGGGCAAAGGCTATCCAGCCCCCACACAGAACTTTCGCTGGTGTACAGAAAGAATGAAAATTGACCCTGTTAGTGAATTCATTCTCGACAAAGTAACACGATTTGGTGAAGTGGTTGTAGTCTTGGGTGCACGTAGTGATGAAAGTGCATCACGTGCGCAAGTAATAGCGAAACATAAAATAGATGGTTCATCATTATCACGCCACTCTTCACTACCAGGTGCTTTCACCTACATGCCAATTGAAGATTGGTCTTTCGATGATGTATGGATGTACTTATTAGGCGCACCGGCGCCATGGGGTGGTGATCATTTCGAACTATTTGATTTGTATAAGGATTCAAGTGCTGGCGAGTGTCCGTTGGTGATAGATACAAAAACACCTTCTTGTGGTAACTCAAGGTTTGGCTGTTGGACTTGTACGGTTGTTACAAAAGATAGAGCGATGGAAGGATTAATTGATTCTGGTGAAACTTGGCTACAAGAGCTCAAAGACTTCCGAGACCAGTTGTTTCACTCGACGCTACCCGAGAACAAAGATAAGTATCGAAACTACAAGCGACGTACAGGTAAAGTGCAATACGCTCGAAAGAATTTAGACAGTGAAGCAACAGAAGTGAAGACCATACCAGGACCATACTGGATGGAACGTCGCCAAATTTGGCTGAAAGAGCTTCTAACGATTGAAAAGAAATTAAGGGATTCCGGGAAAGATATTACCTTGATTCATCCTGATGAACTCTACGCTATTCGTCGAGAATGGATGTACGACCCTAACGAACCAGACTGGGCAGACACAGCACCAAAGATATACCGTGAGGTATATGGCAAAGACTTAGACTGGGCTGACCAAGATGCCGGCAGTTTTTCCCAATCTGACGCCGAGATACTCAGTTCTTTAGGGGCAGAGTTTGATGTTCCTTCAGAGCTTGTAATGAAACTCCTAGACCTAGAACAAGCAATGGATGGACTCAGTCGACGTAAAGGCTTGTATAAAAAAATAGATAGCCTCCTAAAACAAGATTGGGGAAGTTACGAGGACATTCGCGAAAAGATGGTGAACCATAAACACCAACACTCATTGGACAAGAATATTGATAAAGGCTACGACGAACGCTTAGGTGAACTGGCCGCGGAACTCGAGAGTCTGAACTAATGATTTTAAATACATTAACCTTACAAGACTTTGGCGTGTTTAATGGTTATCACGAAATTAATCTTGAGCCCAAAGAGAAATACAATAGAAAGCGTCCTATCATCTTATTTGGTGGATTAAATGGTGCAGGCAAAACCACAACACTTACCGCTGTACGACTTGCCTTATATGGGAAGCAGAGTTTAGGGAAATCTGTATCGCAGGCAAAGTACGAACAATACCTCGCTGACAGCATACACAAAGGCAAAGCACAGCTGGTACCTGCGACTAACGCTTCAGTAGGCCTTAGCTTCACCTATGGAAAGCATGGCGTTGTGAATGAGTACAAAGTTATTCGTTCATGGGAAATTAAAGGTTCAACCACGAGCGAAAACCTCGTTGTAGAAAAAGACGGAGAACCACTCAGTGGGTCAACCAATGAGCAGCTACAGAGTTTCTTAAGCGAATTAATTCCAATTGGTGTCGCGGATCTTTTCTTTTTCGATGGGGAAAAAATAGCCGAACTGGCAGAAGATAATGCTAATGAAGCGTTGGCTGATGCAATTAACCGTCTATTAGGTCTCGATATCGTAGAGCGTCTGCGTGCGGACTTGGGTATTTATCTAAGAGAACATGCTCAACAAAAGCTACCAAAAGATATATCCGCTGAAATAAAAAGCCTTGAGAATCAATATCAAGACTCTTACAAAAGTTATCAGGATAAATTAGACCTTGTTAGTGAATTAAAGACAAAAGCAGGCTCGGTCGAAGCCGATATAGAAGCTCTCAACGCTCGTTTAAACGATTTGGGCGGCGCCTGGGCTAAAACAAAAGAGAAAGAAGAGCATAGAGTTGATCGCCTAGTCGAAGAAAAGAATAGGCTTAAATCAGAACTTACAGCGCTATTTAGTGAAGCATTCCCACTATCACTCGCTCCCAACACTTTAAACAATCTAATTAAAAAGCTAGATGCAGAGAAACAAACCAAGTCAAATCAAGCTTCAAGAGCTAAAATAGAACTGAAGGTTCAAGAGTTGAAAGCTCAACTTGGTGAACTAGATAATGCAGGAAAAGTGATTGATGACACCTTTTCCGACGTTTTGGATACATCCGGCGACGTTGATGTTATTCACGATATTTCTGATTCAGATTACATGAATATACAGCAGTTAGCTGTTCATAAACTCCCGGAGCAATTAAAGCGATTTAAAAAGCTTACAAAGGACCTGGAGGAAATTGAGTCTGAAATATCGGCAGCGGCTGACAATATAGCTCGAGCGCCTGATGAAAGTAGACTAAAAGATATCCTAGACGAATTAGGAATCCAACAAAAGGAATTGGGCAAAGTTGACGCAGAAATCCAGCAAGAAAAAGACAATGCAAAGGCGCGCCTAAGAGCAGCTATCGATACAATGCGAAAGCTTAAAGACCTAGATGCTAAGTACTCCACCTCAATGAGTTCCATCCAAGGAGTAAAACTGGCTTCCGATTCACGCGAACTACTACTGGAATTTGGGCGAATAACGAAAGATAGGAAGATAGAATTACTTGAACAAGAATTTATAAAGTCTTTTGGCAAGCTTGCTCGTAAAGACGATATGGAAATCCTAGCCAAGATCGATCCAAAAACGTTCTCAGTAACACTCAAGGATAAACATGGAAAGGAAATCAACAAGAAAAAACTATCAGCAGGCGAAAAACAAATTTTCGCTATTGCCATGCTAGAGGCACTGGGTAGAACTTCAGGTAGAAATCTCCCTGTTATTATTGATACACCATTAGGTAGGCTGGATTCACACCATAGAACTAAACTGGTCAAAAATTACTTTCCGACAGCGAGCCATCAGGTGCTGATTCTCTCTACGGACACGGAAATTGACGAGAGCTTCTATAAAGACCTTTCACCTGAGATATCACATGCCTTTTATGTGGATTATGACCCCAATGAAGGCTCCTCCAAATATACTGAAGGCTACTTCTGGCGTAAATAAGAGATAAGAATATGTTACCAAATGAAATGAAAATCACTGATAATGCCTTTCATTCTCTTAGGCGCTTTCATTCAAATACTGGAATAACGATCAATATAGGAGCTCGACTCGCTTTCTTTAAATCGATTGAAAGCGGGTACACTTATGATGGGCGCGAAATGGAACCCCGCCAAAGATCCCTCAGTAAGCATGTTTGGCTAGGTGAACTAGAGCAAGTAGTTGAGCTACTTCTGAAAGATAAGTATCCAGATATGCATCAAAAAGAATTATACAAGGCTTGGAATGCGCATGTTGAAGATGGATCTGCAAGTATAGAAGGTAAAACAAATCTAAGTTCGTTTTTAGAATAGTTCGTTGAGGTTTTTACAAATGCTATAAAATTTTAAATAAACATTAACTTATTGAAATGAAATTATATAATCAGTTTTTATAAAGCTTTTAAACAAGAAAAGCCAATCCAAGTACCACAGGTTCTGACTTTTCTTATTTAATAGGCTGTCATTCCGGAATATTAGAAGAAAGAGACAATACCTTAGTAATCCTATCTACTATTGATTCTTTTCTTCGCTCTATAGCATTTAAATCCCATACATCTTCACTTTTTAACTCATTACTTATCCTCAATCTTGATTTCTCATAGAAAGGTTTTTTGTCTAAAAAATCTCTGTTGTCAACGTCGACATTTTCCTTATCAAACAAAAGAGAAAGATTCCCTATAGTATCTTTCTTTTCTTCCAATTCTTGATTGAATGTACCTGAATTTGAATAAATATGCTCTATGGTGTAAACATGCATTTCAGCCGAGATATTTTTTTCTTCCATTTTAAATTGCCCAATATGACCTTTAGGGCAACCCTCTTTTAACCAATCATATGATTCTTCAATAGACAATAGCAACAGCTTTAAAAGGCGGTTATCACCATCATGTTTATACTCTAGAGCATTTAAATTAGAGTAAATCTCAGATTTAGTGGTCTTGGTCTCTAGAAAACCTTTTAATTTAGCCAAAAAAGACTTCACCTGATAAGTATCTGAATTTTCATTAATTTTTTCTATATTTTCCAAGTACATACGACTTACGGCGTCAAATCTTTTATCAAGTATAACTTTGTAAAGCGTAAAAAACTTTTCCATGTAGAACAACAATTCATAAAACTTCTTCTCTGGCAGGTTTCTTGATGCGGTATAAAGGAGCGGTATGGCCTGTTTATGTTTCAATGTAACTACGAGATTCTTTAGCTTATTTTTCTGATAAAGGGACTTACTTGACTTTTCATATGGCCAAACGCCATTAGATATTTTTTCTATCGATCTAATTCCATCGCGAATAGCGAAGATATTTTTCTCAATTTTATCACTAGTTCGAAAAAAGAATTTGTTAAAATCCTCAAACAAACTAACTCTTCTTGTGCGACGTCCGCTAGCAGAGATGTAGTAGTCTATTAGTCTTTCATCTACATTATCAAGCCCCGTGATATCGTCCCAAGCCTCAATTAGTTTATTCATTTTCGAATCGGAAATACCCTCTTCTGCGTCTAGATCCCCTAGAGAAGATGCTCGTAAGAGATCACTAGGAGTCAAAATCCGTCCCCGATCATTAATCACCTGAAATAATTTATACGCATCCTTAACATCCGTCATCTTAATGAGAAGAATTTTGCAGTTATTGCTTATAACCTTATACAAAACCTTTAATTTATCTAGATTTTCCGAATCATTATCCGATAGAATTGCATCCAAATATTTATCAATCGTCTTTTTGGCATCATTAAGCAAACGATGTGAGTTATAGTTTGGTTCTATATTTTCATTCGGTTTTGATACTATACTTTGATAGAAATCTTTATCCCGCTTTGAAAGAGTTATCCTAGGTACGCTGACTATTTTATTATTCTCTTCAACTGCAAGATTGATGAACTGCTCTTCATATTCTTTGATCCTTCTTTTGCGTATTTCATTATCATCTTGAGTGAGAACTAAATCATTTAGTCTTTTTATTAGTCTTGAAAAGTATAGAACTAGAGTGGATAACCTCTGTTGTCCGTCGACAAGTTGATAAATATTTCGTTCGTCTAGATCATCTTCGTTTGAAATTTTTACACAAACCACTCCACCTAGGAAATGTTCCGAAGACCCGTGTTCGAGATGCGTCTCGTAAAGCTCATGCATATCTTCACAAAACTGTTTCACATTTACCTTCTTCCAAGAGTATGCTCTTTGATAAGTGGGTACTTTGAATATAGTTCCGTCTGTAAATGCTGTTTTTAATCGACAATAATTTGGCTTTACTTCCACTTCAATATCTCCAAAATGAAGTTATTTATTCTAACTACTAACTTGTTACCAACTATATAAAACCTACTGTGTTTCTCTAGTTCACGAACTTTTTTCATTGAAAACTCTTGAGTATGCTTTTTGTCAAAATTAAATTACGAATTGACAGCATCAACTTTTATATTAAGAAAATCCGCTTACTAGTGATCAACAACATGTGGGTAACACCCTTTATTCATAACATCAATCTCACACCATAATTGGTCATAATTTCTTCTTTAAGGCTTGAGGAGTTGTTGAATATAAAACATGATATATCAACTGAGATAAGTCTACATCCCTACCCAATGCCTTATAAAACTTGCAGCTTGCTTTGCTCTTACATCTTCGAATAAAACTAACCTAGACATACTATGAAAAAGTCAAATTGTATAAATTCAATCATTTGATCTTCGAGACTTCATATCCATTAAGCGTTCATTCATAGAGCTAACCTTTACGAGTTTTGCACTATGCTTGACTTTACCATGCTCATCAGACCACAAACCGACTGAAATGCATTCCCCCTTTTTTAACTCAGATAGACGTTTAATCCACATTTTACGATCAGTATTAGGAACAGACTGCTCTAATAACTTTGCATAAGTATTCACCTCTGTTTCTGCAGGTGCAAAGAATAACTTGTGAGCTGCCTGAAAAATTCGATCTTGTTCTTCTTTGCTAAGCATGCTCAACGTCTGAGTCGCTAATATGAGTGATACTCCATATTTACGCCCCTCTGTCAGCATTTTTCCTAAAGGGCTTTCTAGTCTATGGTCGAGATTCTGTACTTCATCCAAAACTATTGGCAGCGGAATATTCTTGCTTCCGTTAGCGCAGGCATAGGCATACAGATCCCAGAGAATAAACTCAGTAGCGAGCTGCATTATATCTTTAGAGAATGATGCGAGTTGAATGACGTTCACTGCACATTCTTGGGCATTGAAAATATCATCCCAATTTTTGCTCTCTTTTTCATCAAATAGGTTTGACTTAACCATCGTTGAGAGCTTATTTGCTAAAGACTCACCTGTTTTACCTTCTTCATATAGATCATCCAGCATAGAGGAGAAGTTGTAGCTTGCTCCATGACGTGCGACGCCACGTTCAATCACGTTAGTGAGTGTTGCGAACTGTTGTTCGCCTATAGTCGAATAAACCAGATTAAATACTGAAGCAATACGAGAAGCAATGATATGATCTTTTTCTTCTAATTCAACTCCACCAAAGTCTTGGGATTGCTTACGGAAAGGTGATATTGCTAAAGGGGCTTGGGCGAGATACGAAGACCTAGGCTTAGCAAACTCGTTAAATTCAGGTTCAAGATGATTGGGTAGGAAGCCATTCGTATAATCTATAATTAAAGACTTAACTCTTACCTTGGCTAACTCCATAAGCAAGCCTTGAATACAGTAAGTCTTACCCTGACCAGACCTCCCAAAGACAATCATATGTCGATTAGCAAGCTCTGGATGGCCGTATTCCCAATATATTTTCTTACCGCTTGCTTGATCTATTCCAAGTAGAACACGAGCGTCGGAAAGTTGATTGCATTCTTTAAGGCTAAACTCATCAACTGATGATTCAACACTTTTATTTGTTTCGTTCTCATTAATCTCAGTCGGATTACCGTCACTGTTGGCTACTACTTCACTTTTTACAACGTTTTTTTTACTATTTAGGAAGTACTTTTCATCAATGTTAAGCACTCTCCCCGCTAGCACTTCTTTTGTAAGTTCTTTAATAGGGGTGTTAATAAGACTATCCAGTTTTACTAATGGAATTTCAGCCTGCAGGCATCCATCAATTTCTTCATAGCTTTCCTTATAACAGGCCTCTGTATTCAAATGCGCAATGACAATAGCAGTCGGATAGTCCTGCAGCTCCCCTATAGTGAAATCGCCCTCTAACCACACTTCCCGCGCCGATAGTAACGTGTCGAAATACTCATCGCTGAATACTTCATAGAGCCTATATTTATCGACCTGCAATAGAACTTGTCGAACAAACAGCCCACGATACAGCCTGCCAGCCAGGTTGGCCTGCCCAAGCAAATCTTCCATATAGGTTTTTAGTTCGCGTGCTTGCTTACGTGCCTTATCAAAGTTAGGGCGTGCGCCTGCTTTTGACTCGACAGGTAATAAATAAAGCTTGCCATCTTTAAATCCGGCAAAGAGTACATCATCTGAAATTGCACCTTGTTTAATACCTAGATTATGACGGGAGAAGTCTGAGTCACTCATCGCCAAACCCGTATTACCTGCGACCCGAATCATCTCCGCAACTGATAGGGGTACCCAACAGATGTCCGATTTACAAAGCATCGCAGATACAGCTTTATATGAAGCGATGACTCCTTCTTTACCAAGCTTTTCTTTCTGCGGATCATTCACCATTTGTAGCAACCATTCACCATTGAAGGCATTGAATTCGCGAATCAGGCTTTCTCCCGACGCGCCCAATACACTTCTGTAAAGCTTTGATTGCTTGGTAACGGTAATCGCATCATAGCCAGCAGAACTGGTGTACTGATCTGAGTAATGAATCAGAATAACGTGATCTGATTCCGAAAAGAATTTCAGTGTTACTTTCGGATCTACAATGGTTACCCAAACAGAACTATCATATGACTTATTCAATAGCTTTTTCACCGAGTCACTAACTGCAAGACTGATGGCTGAGTACTCTTGGTAAGAATCGCTACTCAGTTTAGAAGGGCGCCACATCGCGCCAAACAATCGGGCGATCTTAAGGTGCGGTTTATCGGCGTAATCAACTCCCCTCAAACCAAACGCTGTGAAGTAGGCTTCGTTCTCGCTCCGCGATGATTCACCATTTAGCAGACCTCCGCATGCGACGCCGGAAAGATGCTTATCGATATTATTATTACGGACATCTACTACTTGGTTGTTCTTAAAGAATGTCAGATGCGCATAAGCTTGCTCATCAGTCTTTCCATTCAAAAATTTACTGAAGGTAAGACGGGTGCGTAGAACGTCAACAATTGTGTCTGTATTACGCTTAGCCTTACCCTTGTCGAGATCATACCTGTCTTTAATATCATCATAAGTCGCCATTTCGGAAAACAGGTCGAACTCGGTTTCTATTTCGACATCGTCATATAAATTTACATGGATATAACGACCTTCTTCCAGGTGCTCCATGTAATACGCCAGTAGACCACGGAAAAGTTCTCGGTTTTCTGCGTTATTGACGGAGTTAATCAACACCGGTGCAGACGATTCGGTATCAAAAAGACGAGAGAAAGTCTCAGTAAATTCCTCAATTTTGTGCCTTACAAGCTTGCTAACGTATTCAAAATTGCTGTCCTCGCGAGGCACAATCTCCAGCCAGAAAGCATTTTCATGGACGGTCTGTGTATAACTGTATTGCTGCTTTTCATCAAACAGATGCGGAATCAGCCCTCGTGCAGTCAAACGCTTTAGAGTCACTTCTGGCAGTTTTCGAAAGCTCAGGTCTTCCCCATCTTTTTGTATACTGTCTATGAGGTATAGGTAGTAGGCAAGTATCAAAGGGTGAAATGGCGTTAGATAGTCTTTAACCCGGTTGTCTTCTGTATCACGTATACTCGCCGTACCGAGTTTCATCACTAACTTCGTTGCCGGGGATAACGTCTTTCCAAGCTCTACTGATTCGAGATAAGAGAGATACTTGTCGACATAGGATTTAGCTAGTTTAACCAGCGAAGGACCCCAACCCTCTAATGAAGGCAGTGTGCGACGGTTGTCGGATTTGAAGTGTGCGAGAAATTCGAGGTAACTCTGATACAGACTCTGTAGCTCTGGAAAGTCTTTCAATTCAGCCGCAGGTAAGCCTCTCTCTTTTGTTGCATCCCAGCAAATCAAATCTGATGCTACGAATTCCCATTCGGCATCCAGTAGCTGTTTGCGCAGGAATAACTGCATGACTTCCTGATTTTCTACTACAACAGTACCTTTAGATTCTTTGTATACACCATAATATTCATCATTAAACATATGACGAGCGCGTGATGTATCCATCAAAAGCGGTAGTATCAGCGATTCTTTAGCAGACTCTCCTTCTACCTGGACAGGTAACTCAGTAGCGCCATTCTTCAGTACAAATCGGACTTCATCAGATTCATCGTAGATCTGCTGATAGTCCAGTGTTCCCACTTCATTCACATCGATGACTTCATCGTTATCTTTCAGAGTAAGCGATGATTCGAGACCAGGATTCATCACAAGCAATTGAATGTCAGACTGAATAACAAGTGACGGAGCACCACGGCCAGTTGCTTTAACCAAGTACTTGTTGATGATATCATCGAAACAGAACTTACCATCTGGCAGTAATAAAAACTGGAACTTGAATTGCTCGCTGGATAACTCCCTTTTGATTCTCACAGAGAAAAACAAGGGCTCCTGCGTCATTGCACCTGATATCGTAAAGGTGGTGTTAGTCCCGTGAGGCTTATGATTTAACTCTAATAATTTCTCTACTTTCTTTGGTTGTATCTCAAATTCGCTCTTTTCTGTCCGAGCGCCGACAAATTTTAAATCAATCTGAAACGTGCTTTGTTCATCGGGTACCTGTAAAAGAACATTTTGCTCCCTCTTCCCCGCTGTCGTTTCTTTTTTACTGCGACGTTGAAGATTCCCATTTAAAGAATAAACATCAACAAACTCTAGCGCCTGCTTCTTTTGTTTTTGGATTTCACAAATAAATTCATCATAGGTACGATTTTTCCAGTTATCGCTGTTTATAAAGTTGTCCTTTACAAACTTACCTCCAAACTGGCTTAAACGATCTTCAAGTTCTGTTGGGTAGTGTTCTATTTCAAACTCAATTTCAGACCTTAGTTTTCGATTATCCTCCAACCGACGTTCGATTTGACGATAATTTGGAGTCGTAGTCGCACCGCCCCATGAATCAGTCAGATGCGGGTCATCAAACAGTCCTAGCTCTTCAAATCTGAGGTCACCATCAGTCATCGACTCGTAGAGACTACGATAGCCGAAGATACTCGCGCCATCAGAGGCAACCATTTTCGATTGATGATCAAGGAGACACCTAGATGTATCACGATTCGCCATACTATTATCGATCAGGCCAGCTAGAAGCTCATGAATTTTAGCGACAGACCAGATAGCACCACTACGCGCAAGATCCAGTGTGCTATTAGTTATTGTATCGAGTGAGCTGTTATGGACCATTATCAGAGCACGTTGATCATCAACTACCCGGTCTCTGAGTTTTGCCAAGTAGTTATCGGTATAGCATCCCTCATTTATCGACTTTTCTTCTGCATGACCGGCAATCAGCAATTTAATGCCATTTACATCCAAATAACTGAGCTCTGTTCCTTCATCATTAACAACGCCATCCGCGGCATCACGCAGTGCGGAAAGTAAACGTACAGTGTTATCTGCGTCAGTTGACCGAAACTGGAAGCGATCACCTGGCTTCAGCCTGACTGCTAACCAATCTTTCAAATGTCGTACGAGAAAGCCTTCAAATTGTTTTTCGGACATATACCGCATCTCCGCTGTCACTCATCCGCTCGAGATTTCCCACTCGCTCGTAAAATTCTATTAGTGCTTGTTGTGATTGCTGATCAAACCAGACGCCCCGGCGCCTAAATTCTTCAATCAGTTTCTGGTACTGGAGTTTATCTCTACTACCTATAGCTAGATTCGTTAGTAGTAATAGATAATCTTGATTCATAATGAGAACACGGCCACCGCGCTTTCGATTTTGAATAAAATGACGTGCGACCTCAGTTTCAAACGAGGCCACTACTTTCCGATTAACCGTCCCTTGATTGGAGCTTTGGTTGAATACCTCTTTTGCTGTCTTGGTAATTGCTTTGAAGATGTCTTCCGTGGTATTTAGTTCTCCACCCCAAGGATCACGGCCTCTGGCATTACGGTATTTCTCCAGAAACTTCTTCAGACCAGAATTAATCTCGTTGATCTCATTAGCGGGCAGGCTCTGTATGTAGTAATAGTGTTTCCATAATGGGTAACGGATAACTTTTTTATTATCTGGTTGGTTTAAATATTCAAGTGCCGATAAGACAGGAAATAGATCTCGAACGCAATCAATTAGAGAACTCAGTGCTTCTCGCACATAGGTTCGTTCACCACTCGCACGTTCCGTATCCATAATAAAGTACAATGGTTTACTGCTAGGTTCTTGGCGCCAACTACGTATATTCATAGCCAGCTGTGCGCTGTAAAGAAAGTTATATAACCCAACAAAAGCCTTCAGGTTATGCATCATGTAACCGGGGTGACGGCACAACAGATCAAGGTCTTCGGCAAATACGTCACCGATAAAAGGCAAGTAGTCTTCTGTAGTTACTGTGGGTGAAAGCTCAGAAACAAATGACTGAAACTCAGCCAGTAGTTCAGCCTCTAGGAAATTTAGACTTTCAGGTGCAGACTGTTTAACTGCGGGCCTAGATAGAAGCATATTCCCTAGGACAGTACCAACGTGCCGGGTATTACCTGAGGAGGCCATCCCATCCTTAAACAGCATAAATTCAGGTGAAACCTGAAAAAGCCCCTCTGCATCGTCTTTGAAATACATATGTCGCAAGAGTGATTCAAACTCATCATCCGCAACTTTGCTGGCTAGTCTCTCCATACAAGCTTCAGTGAACTTCTCGAGAGAGACACGTTTGTTTAAAGATTTCCGCCAGGCAATCGAAAGTAACTCTCCCGCAACCGCCATGAAATCAGGTTCAATAATTCTTTCGCTACGCTTCTGACGAAATGTCAGGAAGTTGTTTACTAGATTTCTATCTTTTATCTCAACTTCCGCTGCAGCCTTGAGGTTTTCCTTAATACTCATTGGCAAGCCTCCACTATGAATTCATCATCCTCAAGTAACAATGACCACTCACGTCCATCTCTAATAAAAGTCAGCGAATCATTATTTGATGCTACGCGAATTACTTCGTCGATTACCTCTTCAAGAATCACAATAGTGTTCTTATCATGTCTGTTTGGTCTGTAACCAAACATGATTCGTTCAGCCAAATCAAGAAATGAAATGGTAACGGGAAAAGGCTTGATCGACTCATCACCAACCTTGATTGCAGCATTGAAGCTCTGAATATGACTAGAGTCTGGCCTTTCCAGAGATTTGGTATCCATGGCTATTCGTAATTTGGTAGTGATATTCACCCCATTGCGCGCGCCAAGAAAAATGGAGTCACTACCAAGGCCGGTAAACATCCGATTAGCAAACTTGATAAGACTCGCGATCAAAATCTTGTCATAAAATTCACGAAGCAGCTTTTTATTATCCAACGTATGATGAAGCTGCCATACATGAATATAGTCTTCGAAGAGCTTACGGCGGAAATCTTCACTGAAAGTTTGATGATAGTTGTTACCTACATCAACGCCTTTCATAACATAAAAAGCCCGAATCCAGGAACTCGGTTCCATGTCAAAGTCGCCGTATTTCTTAATGAATGCGTCTTTGAACTCATCGAATTCAGCATCTGAAACTGCAAGTGAACGCTGAATAACAAATTCGTCGATTCGTTTTGATCGTAGTAAGCATGGATCTAGGCTTTTCAAGCTGTTTGATAAACCATCACCCGGTGACAAGAACAGGTTATCAAACAGAACTGAATCACCTACAAGCAGGTTATAAATGAAGTCTAGTAGCGCTCTCGCGGAGAAAAACTGATCGTATTTTAGTCTAGCATGCAACAAGAGTTGAACTATCAAGGCCTGTATCTCTGGCTCTTGCAGAATACGATAATTCTGATAGATACGCTGCTGATGTCTATCCGCTTCATGTACGTAAGCACGATACAGAGGGTTTCTATCATCAGATTCGGTAACCTTAGCCAAAAGCTGTGCAATAAAGTCTGAGCCAACTTTGCCTTCTTCTAAACTGAATTTAGGATAGTCTTCAAAACTCAGAAACTGATAGTTATCAAACGAACGCTCGCCATCAATAAAACGAGCAATCGCCTGTTTAATTGCTAGATGCCTGTCATCCCCTGAGTTTTGAAAGTTGAATAACATCCCAATGTTAATACCAACAATCAATGGCTTCTCATTAGCTTGATGCCGATCAAACAACTCATTCAACGCTTCGACCGCATTCTGGTCGGGCTTGAAACTATGAGTGGCGTCTAAGTGATATAGAAAGTCGTTTTTATATTTTGAATGATGTCGACGAAGGATCTCGGATTTACCATCACCACTCGACCCGCACAAAAATATGATACTTTCTTTTTTATTAGTTGCTTCAACCGACTCGAGAAACTTTCTCTCAATCTCAGTCTCAACATAGAGATGCGACCTTAGTTCTTCGATCTCATCTGTCGATTTCGATAATGTTGAAACAGCCTGAGCAGAAGACCTGGAAAGTGTGTTTAATAGTTGAAGAAAGTTCATTTCTCTTCCATATATTCAATAACTTTATTGCGATAGATTAGTTTAAAAATATTTCATATCTGAAATTTGAAACTTATTTCGCTAGGTTAAAATGATATTATTATTTTCTTTTATTTTGCCTGACTTCAGTGTTCAGGCTTTCATTAACTTTCTGTTTAACAGAATCAATTCAAAGCACATCAAGCCCACTTGCTAGTCTCGACATATACCATCTTATCGATGTTTGCCTCGCGTTGTTCTGACATGAGACATAGGAAACATTCAACTAATTCGGAGGCTTCGACACTTAGCGCCAATGAGGGGTTTTTAGGAGAGTGGAATTGATTACAATCGCAGTCATGAGCAAACTGTTCTACTTTTACTCGTGTTACTTCCAGCTTATCCATTAATCACAGACTCCATAGCGAAAGAAGAGGCTAGGAGAGCTTGCTTTGGTCAATCCTTAACCTACTTCAAGTAATACTTTCGTACGAAAACTAGTTATACCTGCTTATATGGTCAGTTTCAATGGCAGAAACGTCCCTAGCTATTGATCTGTATCACCACTCGTACTTCAGCTTTAAAAGCCCACGAACTTGATCGTAATTAGAGGATGCTAGGTTGGATTGATTTTCGTCGTAGCCAATTTCGGTTTTGACTGTGAAGTGTTGGCTGACGTTTTGTTGGATTTTAATCTTGGTTCTATAGCGGGTGTCATGGCGTTGGTCAGCAATACTGGGCCATAGGTTGTCGTATTGTTTTTCTTCTATTTCGGTTTCCAGTGTGAGTTTAGTTTCATGGAATTTGTAGTTCCATGAAGCAACGGCGCTATAGCTTTGATAATCGTACTGTTCGTCGTCGATTTTTTCTTGCTTGGTTTCCAGTTGCACTTTGACATAGTGCTGCATTTTATTCATTAACCAATAGGCGCTTGGTTTGATGCCATAAAAGTAGCCATCACGGTTAGTATATTGCGCAAAGGTTTTTTCACCCATGTCGAGTTGAGTGCGTAAATACCAAGATTGGTTGGCAAAGACACTCAGTGCTGGGCTGAGTCGGTTTAAGGTTAAAAAGTCTTGTCCTTCGATTTGTGCTTGTGCATGCAAGAAAATACCTTCGCGTATCCAGGCACCATCGCGATCACTAATGCGTAAAAAGCCGGTATGAATATCGGTATCGTATTGGGACGCTTCTAACCAGCGCGTTTGGCTATATTGGTATTGGCCCTGAACTCGTACGACGTTTTGCCAGTGGTAGTCGGCGTTTAGGGCAATAGAAAGTCGATTACTAAAGTCACTGTCGTAATCGTTATTGAGTTGGTTGTTAGAGAGTACGTTGCTGTCGTATTCTAGCCCCCACTCGAGAGAGGCGCCGATACTGGCTTGGGCTGGCTTATAAAACAATGAGCCGCCAAGCACGAGCAGGCTTGCCCATAATACAAACGACAAAAAGGTCGCATGTTTCCGTGCAACCTCTGTTGTTTTATGTATACGTGTTACCGCTGCATACATTTTTTTGGGGCTCTTGTTAAGTTTTGGTTAGTCGTCTAGCTCGACTTCAGTGGCTGAGACAATGCTACCATTGAATGTACCACCGATTTCTACATTTGCATCCGCTGTCAGTGATGCAGTGCTCGCTAGTGCCGTGATGTCGATATCCAAACCAGCAATGCTAATGATGCCTGAAGCGATTTGGCTGATATCAATAGTACCGCTAATTTCCACTGTTGCATTACCTTGATCATCGGTTTCTGTCTCATCACGCTCTAGGCGAAGCGCACGATAGCTACCATCTGCATTTTGCGTTAAACGCACTTCTACATAGTCGTCCACTGAAATGTCCGCTGCGCTGAAGTATTGTACATCGTCGCGATCGTCTTTGATGCGTGTGCGAGTATCAACTTGTATGTCGATGCCCATGACCGTCACGGTGTTACCCGAAACGCCAGTCACTGGGCCTTCAAGCTCCACCGATACGCTATCGGCGAATTCAATTTCTTCAGCCACTAGCTGGCCCTCTGAGTTAAATTCCCCTTCTACGCTAACGAATAGGTTTAAGTCTAGCTGGCTCATGTCGGCGTCGTCGAATTCTGTATCGCCATTGAAGCTCACTGTGGTATTGGCCACCACCATGGTATTGGCTTCTAGATCGAGCGCTGAAATATAGCCAGAGATATCCACTTCGACGCCCGCTTCTGATTCTTGACGAATGTCTTCTTGTTCGATTTCATTCGCCACCAATACGCCAGCTTCAACACTGCCTTCTACTTCTACCAGCATCCCATTGCGCAGTTCAGCTTCGTCTAATTCTAACGAGGCAACACTACTGTAGTCGATGCTTAGGCCTTCGATGCTAAAGGTTTTGTTAGCGCTATCTAAGTTGGCTACTGTGCCTTTGATTTCTGATTCGGTATCGGTTTCAGCTTCTATAAACGTAGCGATTAGTTGGCCAGTGCCATCTCGGTATCCACTTAGCTCAACCATTTGACCCACTTGAATGGTGGCTAAATCTAAATCAGAAAATACGGTCATTTCGTTGGTGATCACGGCTTGACCCAAGACTTCTAGCTCGCCGGTTTGATTATTTACAGCAGTGACTTGGCCTTTGATATCGGCATCGTAAATAATACGAGTTGCAACGCCTTCTGTTCCATCGTCTTTACCCACAACGGTGACCACCTGACCTACGCGTAATTGACTTTCCGCACCTGCGGTATCGTCAATTTCAAATTCTGTACTGGTGCTTTGATAATGAACACCATCGACGATCACACTGCCAAAGCCATCAATGGTGCCTTGAACCGCGCGGTCTTTGGTGACGACGTCGGTTGATGAGCCACCACATGCAGAGAGTAATGCGGTGCTCGTGCTTAATACGATAGGTAGGGCGATTAGTTTTTTCATTTTACTGCCTCACGTTGCTTATTTTTTGAGTTCGTATTGTTGAACTCTATTTTCCCGTTGGAAGAATTCCTCCGTGTTCTAAGGGTTTAACGCAAGCAGTGAAATTTTATTCCATGAGTCTAAAAATTTGTTTGTAACAATCCGTAACCAAAGATTTTATCTTTACCTTTTTCACCTAAATCTTTTGTATTCGATTTAAGCGATTGCAACGTCTTTCCACTTTGTAAACTATGCAAAATAATCGGCGTCGCAACCGCATTAGCTACCGATGTTCCGGTTTTAATTGTGTATTCGCCATTCGGATCTGCCAATAAAATAGAAACACCTGGTACAGCAAAATCGACATGCGTACCACGCACTGCCTTTTCAAATACGTTTAAATTTTTATCTATAGCAGTGATCGCGATGACACCCGATTGCGCTGCTGGATAACGCGGGAATGCTGCCGCACCTTCATTGCCGACTGATGCAATGATGACGGTGCCGCGCTCCATGACGTTCTTTAATACGCGTGCCAGAACTTGGTTAGGCGGTCCAGAAAGCGATAAATTAATGGCTTGCACTTTCTGTTTCAGCAACCAGTTTAAACCTTTGATTAAATCAGCAGCAGAAGCAATCACCAATCCTTTAGGTGTGCGGGCAAAAACTTCAGCATTGAATAATTCAACACTGCTTAATAGCCCACATTGATTAATGGCAGATGCCATGGCAGTACCATGCTGATAGTCTTGCTGCGCAGCACTTGGTGTGAATGTTTTTTGTTTTACTTTATCTCTTTGAAAACAAATATGATTGCTTTGAATGGCACTATCCATCATGCCAATACGCATGGCCTTATTCGACAATGGTGTGTTTGTCACAAACGCACTGGCTTGCAATAAGCTTAAGCTTTCCGTACTTTTAATATTTGTTGATGGCTGAGCTTGTTCTTCGCTTTGCGCATCTAGCGTGTATATGTGATTGGCTTGGCTCTCGGTTTGTACTTGCGCGGGGGGTTCGTCACCAAACGTAACGAGTAGCTGCCCTAGTTCGTCCATAGCTTCGACTGAGATGATGTTGGCGCCTTGTCGCTTGGCTTCTTCTAAGATGTCTTCATCCATTAGTGCGATGAATTCGTCTTCCATTGCAAAGACTTCTAAGTCCATGAGTGCTTGTTCAATATCCGCTAATTGGCTTTGATCATTGAAGAGATCATCGTATTGACCTGGCAAGGTATTCAACTGCGCTTCGATAAGGCTTTCTATCTGTGATTCTATATTGTGGCCGGCTAGCTGGCCGCGTTCGATCATCTCTTCAAGTTGGTCTTCAAGCGCGTCTTCCATTTCCTCTGTGATGGTCCCTTCTTCCACCATCGCCTCTATGCGGTCTTCTAACTCGTCCTCTAACTTATCTTGTAGTTCTTCTTCTAGATCGTCTTCAAGCTCGATCTCGTCTTCGATTTCATCAGCAATTTCTTCTTCGCGATCCTCGTCTAAGTTCTCTAACCCTTGGTCAAGATCAAGCAAGTCGTCATTGGCGAATAATTTAGGCACCGTAGAAAACAGCATCACTAAGGTCAATATGGCAATCATGCCTATTCGCGCTAACCTCGTGACTATTGCAGTAAGATGGAGCATATCTATTTCGACGCCTCAATGGTGTTGTATCTGCCTCTCACTCGCCGTCCCACTTGCCTTGGGTAGTACGACGCGCTTTACTTACACTATATAACAAAAATTCTCGCGATTTATTCCCTTACGCTCAAATGAGCATTTAACTAGGTACTTGGATAAATATAGGGAATAAAAACAGAATAGGCTCGTTAACCTGTATATGAATCAAGCACACGACGAATTTCGACAAGCATTGCTCGATGTACTACCGCGGTTGCGGAAGTATTGCTATGCCCTCACTAATGATCTTCACAATAGCGAAGATCTTTTGCAGGCCTCCGTACAAAGGGCGCTAGAGAAATGGCAGCAATACCAAGCCGACACCCATTTTGATCGCTGGATGTATCGACTTTGCCGCAACCTTTGGATTGATACCATGCGTAAAGACAAACCAAGTGAAGAGCTGGATCCTGAAATCGAGACCGATAATCGCGTATTAGAAGACACGCTGGTTAACGAAAACCTATTGGCCCAAGTAAAAGAAAAGATGAGTGAGTTGAGTGAAGGCTTGCGCATTGTTCTATATTTGGTAGCAGTAGAGGGTCGTAGCTACCAAGAGACCGCCGAGTTTTTAGATATTCCAAAAGGTACGGTAATGAGCCGTTTAGCCCGCGCTCGTCAACAACTAAGCCAGCATGGTTTTACGCAAGGCTAGGCCTAGGAGATAGATATGCAACACATAGACGATACCCTACTATCAGCCTATATCGATAACGAAGTAGATGCAGATTTAGCGAAGCGCATTGCTATGGCTATTGAAGAAGATACTGAAATCCGTAGCCGCTACCTTTCATTGAAAGCAGCTAATGAGGCTGCGAAACAGGTTTTCTGTGAGTTAGATACATTGCCAATGCGTGATGATTTGACTGAGCTCATCAACAATGCCGACTTAAATAAATCGCCAACTGAAGCCGAAACGAAAGACAATGTTGTGCCTTTGTTTGGCAATAGAAAAAACCAAAAGCAGGTAACTGGTGGTTTTCGATATTGGGCAACCGCAGCCAGTGTTTTCTTGTGTGCATTATTTGTTTATCAGTTAGTGCCGAATCAATCGGATATTCCTTATCCGCATTTAACACAGCAACTGAATACCGAACTAAGCGGAACCATTGCTGAGTACAACGAAGGTCGAAGCGAAGTTGTACAAAGCTGGGAAAATACCCGTGGTGAATTTTGCCGTGAGATTGTTTGGCATACGCAAGTACAATCGCAACCACTCACCGCTTGCTTTAACAATGGCCAATGGAACTGGCAGGAAATAGACGAGAATACCGGTTATCAAACCGCATCGGATGAGGCTTCAGTTAATGGTGTGTTGAGCGAAGATGAGGAGCGTCGAGCTTTGCAAAAACTAGCGCAATAGGCGCTAATTTTGACACTGAATGACAAACTGAGTCTTAAACGCTGCCACATCATTAGATATGCCTTCGGGGACTTGCTTTTGTGCTTCTCTTTTTAGCCTGACTAATTCACAGACTGTCTCTTTAATCACTATCGGTAGCGAAGCGTCATAGGCAATACTAGTTCTGACTCCGGCTTTTCGATCTTCAATTATCAAATTATCTTTCTTATAGGTTAGATGCCAAGGGTCGATAAAATCCCGTCGCTGAAACGAGGTAACTAACAAGGTTGATTGGTCACTTCCAACTATATTAAGCCAAACGGTAGATCCATCGAAATAGTCCTTTCGATTTTTGGAGACTTGGCACACTTTACAATTCAGTTTTACCCCAGGCCAATTGCTTACCTTAAGGGTACCCATCGTCATTTGGTTATTCTGCAAGATGGGGGTTACTTGCTGTTTTGGCCCTAGACCTTCTATAAAGAAAAATTGATCTGGGTTATCGTGAATAACAACTTGATTTTTGCTTGTCTGAGAATCACTGACTGCATTGCAGCCAGTGACTAGAATAAGCAAAATGAGAGAAGCTCTAATATGCATTAGTGACTAGTATGTGCTCTTTGTTGAGATCGCGATCTTGGGGAGAACCCATATTCTTTGGCCACTGGTGAACGATCATCCCCAACTTTATCTGGCATCATTTCAGTATCTTTGTCAGATTCAAGTGAAAGGTTTCTGCTACCTGCAGCATATCGATAAAATCCGAGTTTGATATTACTCCAGTCATCATGATCACTCCATGTGCCATTTAATTCTGGAAAGTTTTGGGCAAAATTCACTTGCGTGTCATCGGAATCACCATCGCAGTTATAGTCAACGCCTGTACTGTCCACGAAACCAAGTCCCAGAGTTTCATTTAGTGAATATGCATTTAGGTTAATAGCATCACCATCAGAAAAATCCATTACAAAGCTATCGCTTTCGAATGAATTTGTAAGGGTACCTGCACAGTCTTCTACATCATCATAAAAATAGTTGTATAGTCGATCACCCTCGTTTTTTCCAATTTCTGGGAGACCATTAAAAGAATACAAGTAATTCATCACACTGACATAATTCGCTTTGTAATTTTTCTCCTCAAATCCACCATGTTGTAAGCCAAGGTTGTGCCCAAGCTCATGCATCAACGTGACCGCTTGGTAATTTATTAGTTTATTCTCTTGTTCAGGTGTTGATGTATTTAAACCCATATCTCCTAAGCTAATAATCATATCATTGCCAAGGATTTCAGCCTGACCACCAATGGTTGATCCGGCCTCAATAGTGTTGGCAAAAAGAGCGTAGTGAAATATTTGAAAGCGCGCATAATCGAAGTGATCAAGCTTGTAGTCGTAGACCGTCGGCTGATTATCAAAATCGACCTGATTCTGGAACGGTACCTCATCTCCTCCGCCCAAATTGAACTCGTCCGGGTTTATTCCTGATCCTGGGTCATACAAATCACCCACATCGAAATGAACTACGATTCCCCGACTTGCAAACACATCCTTCACTTTCTGTAATGCTTCTTTTCTTGGCGTTATACCCGCATCAGCAGGTTGTGCTCCGTTATTGGTCGCATCCATGTAGTCAATTTCTATAAAGATGTCTTTTTGTCCCGCACGAGCGCCCCAATCATAGAGTGGCAAGCCAGCAAAAGTAGAGCCGGGTTGTTCACTACAGTCCGGGATGCCATCTTGATCTAGATCGTCTAGACATTGAACATCGTTAGGACCACCTAAAGTTGCCGTTTCATATCGTGTCCAATCCGCTGCCGTATTCGTATCAGCATTGCTTCCATTACGACCGATACTGCTTCCAAACTTATTAAGCTCAGATCTTGGAGCATTTGCTACAGGACCAACCCAGTTCTCTTCAGAAGGAGAGAATTGATCATTAAATACGATAAGATCCTTGGATACTCCGTCCTTTGTTAGATTGATATACCCGTTGTCTAACCAGAAAGGTGAAAAATCATTATCATGGATATAAAAAACGCGATTATTTTGAGACATTAAATCGCCGTTGCGATCTGATCTAACCACGACATACTGCCCTGGTAAAACAGTTCTATTTGGTAGAGAAAAATCACGGACTCGGTTGTAATAGAAAAAATCAGATTGTGTACGATATGTTGACTGAAGCTGATACGTCGAAAGATCAATAGTGCTCGAGGTTGGATTATAGACTTCAAACCAGCATGGGTAATCAAAATAAAAACACTCACTCACCTCAGTAATTAATAATCCATTTGCCGTTTGGAAACTTGAATCACTCACAATATAGCTGGCATCAAATACGCTTTTAATATCTGAGCTTAATCGAATTTGATATTCAGTATTTTCTTCAAGAGCCTCTATAAACAAAATGCTGACGAAAGTGGCTAGCTTATCCACATTGACATCGCTTATACCAATACAATTGGTAAAACCATCCGATGAAACCTGTAAATAGCCAGTGCAAGCACCTGACACAGAGTTATACGTTAACGTATCCACATCGAATGGATCATCAGACGACAAGATTAACTTTGCAGACGTCGAAACATTGAGAGCCCCTTCTCCCGGCAATGTGGTTATTGAAGCAGGGGTTGTATCTGAAAACTGGATTTGGATCTCGGCTTCATCGGATTCCAGCTCACCATCACTCAGTTTGACTTTAAAACTGTCACCCTCTTTCGCGTTCAATAAATTTGCTTGGTAGGTAACAAGAGAAGCATTTGATGGATTCACCGTTACAGTACCATGAGCTGGCTGATCAGTAATCATCAATTCTAGCTGCGAATTTGTATGATCATTATCGTTGATGGCTAACGACAATGTGTTGGATACGTTGAAATTATCTAAGGTAATGGTTTGGTCTGAAATCTCTGGCGCGTCGTTGATTCCGTTTACGGTAATAGAGAAAGGTCCGTAGCTCGACGAGGATGCAGCATTCGTTGCCGTAACTATAATTCCACTGTGGATACCGACATCATCATCATCGGGTGTTCCACTTAACACACCTGTAGACTGGTCAAAATCCAACCAAGCAGGTTTATTCGCTACGCTGTATGTAATATCACCAGAACCAGATAGTAATGTAGGTGAGAACGAATATGGTGTTTCTTCCGTTGCCACTCGCTCTAGAGACCTGACACTGATGGATACAGGCTCATTTGAATCGGATGATCCACCGCCGCCACAGGCTGAAAGGATAGAAAATAAAGACGTTGTGAATATTATTTTTTTTATCATTACCGCACCCAATCCATTGAGGGTTTTCATCTACAAAGGATGAATTAAGAGAATTCGTGCGGCATTTTACATGATTTGTAGAACAATTGGATACGCAGGGTATTCGATATCCTTATATCGCTTGAGATGTGCCTAAAAAGGCACATCGTCATCAAATCCTTGACCAGGGAATGGCGGGGCATCTGGCATGGGTGTCGTTTGCTGCTGGGCTCCCGCATTTTCAACGCGCCACGCTTGCAAGCTCGTAAAGCATTTTTCTGGTTTGCCCGGTGCGTTCCACAGACGGCCTGACAAGTTGAAATGGACAATGACTTCATCGCCCACTTGATATTGATCCATAATGGAACACTTATCTTTTATCAGTTCAAACGCTACATGGTTGGGATACGCTGGGTTTTCCCCTTCACCGCTTAGTTGAATCACGAACTCACGTTTGGTAAAGCCGTTTTGTCCGTATTCTTTGGTATCGTCGATTGAGTGAATGACGCCTTGAGCGTCGAAGCTTTTAGACATAATGCTGCTACCTTCTTTTTTGATTAGCGAATGGTAGCAGCATTTTAGTTTCCTGACTAAGGCAGACCCATTAGTAGGGCTAACTCATCAACTTTGACATTTTCCGGCGGCCATAGAGCACAACCACCACCAATGCGATCAGCAAGAAATCCATTGAGCCACCTCCGCTACTTCCACCTAAAGTAGAGCGTGGTTGAGATAGCTGTTGGTGATTCTGAGCTTGATTACGTTGCTGAATCGGTTTTTGCTGACGCTGTGTTCGGGCTTGCTCTTCTTTTTGAATGCGAGTGCTATTGCTGCGTTTAATGTTATAAGCTTTAAACTGTTGCTCTTCTAATACCAGCATATTGGTATACGGCGTTACCAAACCATATTCTTTAGCCAAAGATAAGACCGCATCTTTTCGATCAGCACTCTCGCCAAAGTCTTCTTGCTCACTTAATAATCTTTGTATTTGAGAAAACGCCCACATGCGCTCTAACTCAGGGTATTCGGTATCCACTTCTGGCAAAGTAAACGGGACTTCATAGCGAACCGGCGTGCCGTTTCGTTTTGCTGTGACTTCAATTATGCCCTTGCCCGCTTGCCAATAATGAGCAAACAATTGTAGCTGAGCACCACGGTATAGACTCGTAATCTCTGTTGGTTCAACGTCTTTAACATTTAAACCTTTGAAACGAACTTTAATATCGCGCAGTGCTTCGTGTGTCACTTTACTTGCAGCTTTTTCTAACTGACCAATGATGTCATCGCTATTCGAAACATTGATGGCAAAACCATTGCTGGCTTTGGTGATGGCTTTCAAGAGTGGACGGTTCGCTCCATTACCCATAATGAAGGTAAACACGCGAATATCTTTTTGCTTAAGTAAATCGACGAATTTACGTTGCTTGGTTTCACCGACATTGGTGACACCATCAGTGACCAACCAAATGGCCGACGTTCGGTCTGCATCCAAACCACTCAGCGCAAAACGCACACCATCCATTAAGTGGGTCCCACCATTAGGGAGTACTAAATCCAGCTTGCGAATGATCTCTGCAATATTTTTCTGCGTTGCAGGCAAGAAACCGCCAGTTAAGTTGCTTGCATAATCATTAAACAATACCACTCGTACGCGATCTTGCGGATTGAAGCGTTTGAGACCTTTCTTTACACCTTCGATCAAAGTTTGAAATTTGCCTTGCATTGAACCACTGATATCCAATAACAGTGTCCAATCGGTACCGCGCTGGATAGGTTGCAAGTCATCCCCTGGTGTCAACGTCATCATCAAGGTTCCAGTTTTATTGGCTGATTCTTTATAGGCCAAGACATCTAGCCCTCCGGGTGTCCCCGGCTGTAAGCGCCAATAAAAGACAAGGTCGTTATTCAATTGATAAACATTGCTCGAACGAGCTACTGAATTTTGTACTGCAACTTGCTCAGCCGCTTCTTGCTGCGCTTGTTGATACTGCTGCATTTCATACTGCGAAATCTGTCCTTGAGGTTCGCCATCTGCTTTCAAAGTTTCTAAAGTCGTTTTTGTAGAGGGCGTTGTTGTGGAAAGAGCTAGCGAAGAACCACCTTCCGTGATGGAGACGGTCCATTCCTGAGAAGACAGTTGCTGAATATTTGCATTGGCTTGGTTTGGCACACGTACAGCATCCACCGGATAACCCGATCTCAACTTTGCATTAAAGCTAAAACGTTTTTTCACTTGGCTTTGCATGGTCCAAAACGCTTTTTGTTCTTCATCGGTACCGCCATCTTCAAGTGGATAGACATAGCGCCCGATGCCATGATCAATCTGTATTTTTTGTAAGTAGACCAGCTTCACTCGCACGTCCTCGCCAGGCATTAGATTGGCAACACGAATATCGAAGTGCTTATATCCTTGCTGCTCTGACATGGCCACCTTGCGGCCTTGCTGTTGCTCTTGCTGATAGATTTGCTGTGCTTTCTGTTTTTCAACAACTTCGCCGTGAATAGGCTGACCTGCTATCCAGTAAGTGAATTGACCAATCGCCGCTTCATCCGGCAGCGGAAACCGATAGTGTGCGTCTTCTACGGATTGACCTGGGTTTGCGAATACTTGCTCAACGGTGGTCATGGCAATGCCGTCTTGGAGTTTCACGTCGACATCATGGCTTACCATCTCTAGGGAGCTACTCGAGCCCGTAGGCACGAGTAGCCCCGCGCCATGGGTGATCGTGGATAAGCAGCTGGCAGCAATGCCCGTGGCCATAACCGCTGTGGTTTTTATCCATTGTTTGAGTTGGCGTAATGATCCCATTTCTTTCTCCTTGTGGGTGGTTGGCGCCTAAATTGAACACCGTTCAAAATAAAGCTAAAAAATATTGGACAGTGTTCAAAATAAAGGTATTATTGTGAACAGCGTTCAGAATGATAGAGCCAAATTCGCTCAAGTCAAGAATTTTTAACGGTGTTCAAAATGGCAAGAAGAAAAGACCATAGCCCTGAAGAGCTATCGGAACTGGTGCTAAAGCAAGTATTAGAGTTTCTACAGTCCGAATCCGCGGACCAGCTGAGTTTGCGTAAGTTAGCCAAAATGGTGGGGTATTCGCCTGGTACGTTGATTAACCTATTTGGTAGTTACGATAAGTTGATTCTAGCGGCGAATGCCAAGACGCTGGATATCATTGCGGACCAGATTGGCGAGGTGATGACCAAGATAAATGATCCCGAAAAGCGACTGCAAGGATTTGCTCATAGCTATTTCGATTTCGCGCAGCAGCATCCTTTTCAGTGGCAGATTCTATTCGAGCATCACATCGAAGATGATGAGATACCTCAATGGCAAATGAGCCGCATCGACCGATTGTTTGATGTTATCGAAAACTGCCTTGAATCCATTAAACCTAACTCTGATTCTGCCGATCGCCATCAAGTATCCCGCGTGATTTGGGCGGCGGTTCATGGTATTTGCACATTGGCCACCGATGATAAGTTGTTTGCCAAAGACAGCATCAATGGTCAAAGTATGATTGATTCACTATTAACCCATTACCTCGGTTCTTGGAAAAATTCATAAGGAGATACGTCATGTCACAGCAAGGACAGTTCAGTTTATTAAAGCACCGACGATTTTTACCCTACTTTGTCACACAAGCACTAGGTGCGTTCAACGACAACTTATTCAAAAACGCATTACTGTTATTCATTACCTTTGGTGGCTTGGCCGCCCAAGAAGATGCTGCCTTATATACAAACCTCGCGGCGGGCCTTTTTATTCTGCCTTTCTTTTTATTCTCACCTATTGCGGGTCAAATCGCGGATAGTCGAGAGAAGTCTCAATTAATCCGTTGGATCAAGTTGCTCGAAGTATTCATTATGGGCGTTGCCGCCATCGCACTGTTTTTAGATAGCGTCATATTACTGCTCAGCTTATTGTTTTTAATGGGGACTCAATCGGCATTTTTTGGTCCCGTAAAATTTGCGCTGTTACCACAACAATTAAAAGAAGAAGAATTAGTGGGTGGTAACGCACTGGTTGAGATGGGCACCTTCTTAGCCATTCTTGCTGGGACCATTACCGCGGGTCTCATGTTTGACCTAGAGGCCGCTAAGTATTGGATTGCCGCGGGTGTTATTTTCTTTGCTGTCACTGGCTACTTAAGCAGCCGAGCTATTCCAGAGGCGCCTGCCAATGATGCAAACTTGGTAATGAATTGGAATCCATTCAGTGAGTTAAAAAACACGTTAAGACAAGCTAAGCAAAAGCGTTCTGTCTTTCTATCGATTTTAGCCATCAGCTGGTTCTGGTTTTTAGGGGCAAGTTACCTAACGCAATTTCCAAATTTCGCGCGAGACTATCTAGGTGGTAATACGCAAATCGTTACGCTTCTACTGACTTTGTTTTCGTTAGGTGTAGCGGCAGGTTCTTTAATTTGTGAGCGTTTATCTGGCCATAAAATCGAATTAGGCATTGTCCCTATCGGCTCTATTGGTATGAGTATATTTGGTATCGATATGTATTTTGCTAGCCAGCATATCCATGTTTTAACAGACATGACCGCCATGATGTTCATTCAAGAAGAAGCTAACTGGCGCCTGATGTTTGACATTGCCATGGTCAGTGCTTTTGGTGGTATCTTCGTGGTACCACTTCAGGCATTAATTCAAAACCGCAGTGACGAAAAAAGCCGTGCTCAAGTAATAGCTGCGAACAATGTAATGAACTCGCTATTTATGGTGGCCAGTGCTGCTATTAGTATTTTGTTATTGACCGTGCTCAATGTATCTCTACCCGAGTATTTTTTGATTCTGGGTGTCATTAATATTTTTGTTGCTGCGTATGTTTATATGCAAGTACCCGAATTTGTCTTACGCTTCTTTATCTGGATTTTGACTCATACTATGTATCGCGTTAAAGACCATGACTTAGATAAGATTCCTGATGATGGTCCTGCAGTATTGGTATGCAACCATGTTAGCTATGTGGATGCGCTTATTATTGCAGGCTGTCATCACCGACCAATTCGTTTCGTGATGGATCGTAGTATTTCTGAGATGAAAGGCTTGAAAACCTTTTTTAAATGGGCAAAGACCATTCCTATCTGTTCACCCAAAGCTGATGCTGATGTTTATGAAACGGCCTTCAAACGTATTAAAGAAGAACTGGCTGAAGGCGAGTTGGTTTGTATATTCCCTGAAGGTAAGCTCACTAAATCTGGGGAGATCAACGAGTTTAAAGCGGGCATTGAACGTATTATTGCAGAAACACCCGTGCCGGTTATTCCTATGGGTTTAGAAGGGTTATGGGGCAGCGTGTTCAGCCATAAAGACGGCTATGCCCTCACCAAACGACCTAAACGCTTTTGGTCAAAGGTTCAGTTAAAAGCCGGAGATGCAGTTGCGCCAGAGAATGTAAGTGCCGTGGACTTGCAAGATAAAGTACAGGCCTTAGTTAGCGAACTGGAAGAAACCAATCCTGCTGTTAATAAACCAGCTTAATACCTTTCGTTGAACACATACTCCTAAGCATAAAAAAAGCCCGCTGATTTTCATCGGCGGGCTTTTTCATTTTTACTACATTACAAAGAGATAGATTCCCATTTCCCACCTACTTTCCCTTTCATCACTTTACTAGAAACTGGCTTAATTTCTTCATATTTAGCCTCTGTTACTAATCTAGCTTTCTTAAAATCGTACACTCCCCAATGTTTCCCCTTTAAAACAAACGCTAAATCATTAAATGGAATTTCGAGCCTATCAAAAATTGGCTCAACAACTACTTCGTTTCGATTATTTACAACACCCCATCTCCCATTCTTTTTAATCGTTATCAAGTCGTGAGAGAAAGGCCTAACATCATCGTAAATAGGCTCAGCAATAATATTTCGACTGCTATCAATAATGCCAATCAAACCAATCGCTTCTGGTTTTTCTTCACTCGGGTTTTTAACACCAATTTCCGCGTAGAGCTTCCCTTCTTGATCGGCTATATATTTGAATCTTTTCGTCATACGGTCCTCATCTTTTAAGAAAAAGAAATGTGTGACCTTGTAAAACCCATCTCGATCTAATTCAATATCTCTAAATTGTGGCTCTATAACCCAATTCCCCTTAAGGTCTATCACTCCTGTATGGACCTCTCTTTTTACACTTGTAAACGCAAGTACTGGAGAATCCTCGCTATGTTGAAAAAACTCTACTTTGTTAAAAATATAATCTGTCAGTAGTTTTCCGGTCTTGTCCATAAGAGCATTATAACTTCTAGAGCTACTGCTCCATTTACTTCGAGCAACAGAAACACCATGTTTGAATGGCATTGCCAGATGAGCCATGGCTGGAATCGCTATACTTCCGTCAAGATTGAAGAATAGCGTTTCATCCTCTGTCCACGCTGTGATTAAGCCATCCGATGGTTCAAATACACGCTTGTATACCGTTGGTAGTATTATTTTTCCCTTACTATCTATTAAGCCATATTTTCCATTCTCATAGACAACCGCAAAACCATCATTGAATTTCTCAATTTTCTGGAAAACAGCATCATCAAGTAATCCCTCATCAATTGAATATAGACTCGTAAGCTGCTTGTTCTCTCGGTAATGATGGTGACTAATCTTAAATAGTTTAATTTCCGGTATGTATTTGATGTTAAACTTATTTGGAGTGACTACTTCTTCACCTTTCTTGTTTACAAGGCCTTGCCGTTGCTTAGTAACACCGTTTTCTTCGTAATTATAGGTTACTATTGCGAGTTCTCCTTCGTAAAACTGTGTTATTTTCTCGTATTTTGGAGACACAATAACGATGCCAGAAGAATCAACCAGACCATACTTTCCTTCAGACTCAAACTTACGAACAATATCAGTACGTACGGTAACGTCACTGTCACTGTTTTCTAGTTTAGCGGCATCCTCAGGAACCTCGTGAAAATTCTGTTGAGACTTCTCTTTAATTGCCGTCAATTCTTCTTCGAAAATAAAAATTATGGCACCGACCAACAATAGACCTGCCAAAAGAGTGTTACTGTTCACCTTTAATCCTCTAAATCAAAAGCCAATGAAGGTAGGCAAAACATTTGCTCCGGTAAATAATACTTTAATCTTATTATTGCGCATATTTAGGCTCTTCATAAAAAAAGCCCGCTGATTTTCATCAGCGGGCTTTCTTTCCTTTTGTCTGATCGATCTACGAATTGATTATAGCTCTTTCAGTGCACTAATGGTTTCTTGCAATACGTCTTTCGCATCGCCTTTCACCATTAGTGAGTTGTCACGGGTAAACAATCCGTTTGGAATGCCAGCAAAACCTGGTGACAAACTACGCTTAACGTTAACCACGGTTTTCGCGTGGTGTACATCAAGAATAGGCATACCGTAAATTGGAGAGTTTGGATCGTCAGCCGCCGCTGGGTTAACAACGTCGTTTGCGCCTAATACGATTGCCACATCCGTCTGAGAGAACTCAGGGTTGATGGCATCCATTTCTACCAATTGATCATATGGTACCTCTGCTTCTGCAAGAAGAACGTTCATGTGACCAGGCATACGACCCGCTACTGGGTGGATCGCGTATTTAACGTCACAACCATTCTTCTCAAGCATATTCGCTAGTTCACGTGTTGCGTGCTGGGCTTGTGCTACCGCAAGACCATAACCAGGAACGAATACAACTTTTTGTGCACCGTCTAGCAACATGGCTAGTTCGTCTGGGCTTGAGTACTTCACTTTGCCTTCGTAGAAAGCGTCGTTTTCTGAACGGCTTACACCGCTCTGCTCAGACATTGAACCACCGAACAATACATTGGTTAATGAGCGGTTCATAGCTTTACACATGATGCTGGTTAGGATGATACCGGAAGCACCCACCAAAGAACCTGTGATGATCAAACCATTGTTGCCCAATACAAAACCTGCTGCTGCACCGGCCAAACCTGAGTAAGAGTTTAGAAGTGCAACCACCACTGGCATGTCGGCACCGCCGATTGGCATAACCAGGCAGATACCAAGAATCAAACACACAACAATCAAACCAATGATTAGAAGATCTGCTTGAAGTGGGTTGTACATGGTGAAGTAAACCGCACCGGCAATCAGGGTAGCGAAGCAAAGTTTAACGATCCACTTGTATAGACGCACTTTATTTGAATCGCCGATACTGCCTTTTAGTTTACCCACAGCGATGAAAGAACCGGTTAGTGTCACTGCACCGATTAGAATCGACAGGATAACCGCTAGCGACCAATCATAAGTTGGTGTGAACTGACCCATTTCGGCAAGCTTTTGGCTTTCAAGATAGTTGGCTGCGGCTACTAATAGTGAGGCACCACCACCGATACCGTTAAGCGTTGCTACCATTTCTGGCATGCCGGTCATGGCAACACGCTTAGCCATGATGAAACCGATCGTGCCACCAAGTAGTAGGCCAATAATGATGTATTCGAAGCTAACAACGTTGTGGTCTAGTAGTGCTGAAACCACAGCGATAAGCATACCTGTTGCTGACATCTGGTTACCGCGTACTGCAGTTTTAGGCGATGTCATACCTTTGATGCCGAGAATAAATAGCACGGCAGCAATTAGATAACCTAGGTTAATCAAAGTTTCCATTGTGTTCCGCTACCTTATTTCTTTTTAAACATGTTCAACATGCGGTCGGTTACCATAAAACCGGCAACAATGTTGATCGTGGCTAGAGTAATTGCGCCTACACCTAATACAGTTGAAAGCACTGTGGTGTGTTCGCTTGCGCCTGAACTGATGATGGCACCCACAACAACGATACCTGAGATCGCGTTGGTACCACTCATTAGTGGCGTGTGTAGCGTAGGTGGAACTTTGTTAATCACTTCCACACCGACGAAGATCGCCAGTACGAAAATGGTCAATGTCATAATAAACATTTCCATGATCTTACTCCTGCTCAAGCTGGGCTTTTAAGCCCTCATGTTTTACTTCGCCGTCTTCAGTAACCAAAGTAGCGGCAACGATGTCATCTTCCATATCAATGTTTAGCTCGCCTTCGGCAGCCATGTTTAATAGGAAAGTAGAAACGTTTTTGGTTAGAAGCTGTGAAGCGTGTACAGGTACACGACCTGGATGGTCGGTGTAACCAATGATGGTCACGCCATCAATGTATTCTTTATGGCCAGCAACTGTGCCTTCAACGTTACCGCCACGCTCTGCTGCAAGATCAACAATAACGGAACCTTTTTTCATGTAGTGCAGCATTTCTTTAGTGATCAAACGTGGAGACTGCTTGCCAGGAATCGCTGCGGTAGTAATCACAAGATCCGCTTGCGATACTTTTTGCTGCATTTGTTCACGCTGCTTGCGATAAAACTCTTCAGATTTCTCAGTAGCGTATCCGCCAGAGTTTGTGCCTTCTTCTGTTTCTAGATCAAACTCAACGAATTTCGCACCAAGAGACTCAACCTGCTCACGTACTTCAGTACGGGTGTCGTATGCTTCTACCACCGCACCAAGACGACGTGCAGTAGAAATAGCCATTAGACCCGCAACACCAGCACCAATGATGAATACTTTCGCAGGGTGAATAGTACCCGCGGCTGTCATAAGCATTGGGAAGTACTGTGGAAGCTCCATTGCACCTGTTAGTACTGAACGGTAACCGCTGATGGCACCCATTGAACTCAATACGTCCATGCTTTGTGCACGAGTGGTACGAGGAATGAATTCCAATGCGAAAGAACGGATCTTGCGCTCTGCCAATTTTTGTACAAGCGGAAGGTTAAACCATGCATCCAACATACAAATAAGAGTCGTGCCTTCTTTGATCAACTCAACTTCGTCTTCAAGTGGTTGACGCACTTTAATAACGATGTCTGCTTGCTCGTATAAAGACTTGGCATTGGGGGCAATGCTTGCACCGCACGTACGGTACTCTTCATCACTGAAATGTGCGCCTTCCCCGGCATCTTGTTCAACGATCACGTCGAAACCCGCGTTTAGTAGTTCTTGAATTCCTGTTGGAATCAGCGCTACTCGGGTTTCCCCAGGATATATTTCCTTAGGTACACCAATTAACATAGTGAACAACTCCCAGTTTTTAGTTTAAAAGTAAGTAAATATTAATTTTGTTGATCGAGCTTCAAAGCTTTCAATACATCTGGACGAACGCTTTCTAATAACGCTGCGTTGTCGACCAAGGATTCGCCGTACGATGGAATCCACTGCTTTAAGCGCTCTTGCCAGCCGTCGTTTAATTTGTCGGCCATGCATTTTTCTAATACTTCGATCATGGCTTGTGCCGCCACTGATGCACCAGGTGATGCACCTAAAAGCGCAGCCAATGAACCGTCTTTCGCGGCTACCAGTTCGGTACCAAATTCTAATTTGCCGCGACCTGTACCGTCTTTCTTGATGATCTGTACCCGTTGACCGGCTTGTGCCAATGTCCATTTTTCAGATGACGCTTGTGGGAAATAATCGCGTAACGCCGTCATACGATCTTCGTGAGACTGCATAACTTCACCAATTAGATATTTGGTTAAGTCCATATTGTTTACACCCACATCCATCATTGGCATGAGGTTGTTGCGGCGAACGGATTTTAATAAATCAAATTTCGAACCCGCTTTAAGGAACTTAGTGGTAAATCCTGCATAAGGGCCAAATAATAAAGCTGGCTTACCATTGATAATGCGAGTATCTAAGTGAGGCACGGACATTGGCGGCGCACCAATAGCCGCTTTACCATACACTTTGGCGTGATGCTGTTTGATGGTTTCTTCGTCTTGGCAAACGAGCCATTGCCCTGAAACTGGGAAGCCACCATAGCCTTTACTTTCTTCGATATCGGATTTTTGCAGAAGCGGTAACGCACCACCACCGGCACCAAGGAAAACAAACTTGGCTTTAACGGTTTTGGTTTTACCTGAGTTACGATCCTTTAGGCGTACGCTCCAACGGCCATCGTCTTTCTGCAAAAGGTCTGAAACTTCATGACTTAATAACAGTTCAAAGTTATCTTGCTTATCTAAACTTGAAACGAGATTGCGCGTTAACGAACCAAAATCTACATCGCTACCATATGCAACACGCGTAGCCGCAACCTTGTCTTGTGGCTTGCGCTTTTCCATAACCAATGGCATCCACTTGCGAAGGGTTTCATGGTCTTCGCTGTATTCCATATCTTTAAACAAGTGGTGAGCGCTTAACTTTTCCCAACGCTGACGTAAGAAGGCTACGTTTTCTTCGCCCCAAACAAAACTGATATGTGGGGTTGGGTTAATGAAGTTTTCTGGAGCAGGTAAATCGCCTGAAGCAATGAGCTTGCTCCATAGCTGAAGGGAGATTTCAAAATTCGCGTTGATGGTTAGAGCGCGATCGATGGCAACATTGCCCTTATCATCTTGCGGTGTGTAGTTCAGCTCACAATAACCCGCGTGGCCAGTACCGGCGTTATTCCAGCCATCCGTACTTTCGTGTGCAACATGATCTAATCGCTCAACCATAGTTAAACGCAAAGACGGATCTAGCTTATTTAAAAGCGTACCCAAGGTAGCGCTCATCACGCCGCCGCCCACTAGTAATACATCGATTTCTTTAGTCGCCATCTACCTTCCCGCTCACCAGAGATGATTTTTGGATAAAATTTAATCATCAAGGAAATTCAAACGGGCGTTTTATACATGCGTTAGGCATTTAGAGCAATATTGACACCAGAGCATTAGGGTGAATCACGCCATGCAATTGGACGTAACCCCTTGCTATATAAGGCTTTTGGGGTATTGATCAGTATTTCTTATAGATAATATTAGCCACTGATAAAAGTGACTAATATTTGTTCAACTACCGCCAAAACATAGAGCAAAAGCTTTAATTATCACAAAGACACGATTGCTCAAAGGTCGAGAATTAGTTCATTGCAGAGCATCGCAGTTTCAAGGCTTTTAGTGATGAGCCAACTGGTAAATCATAGATATGCAGTACTCTTACAAAACGAGCCACATACTGACACTGATTCTTCGGCGGCAACCATTGTGTTGGTCCACTGGCTCCTTTCTGGCGGTTTAGGCTTCTTTCCACTGCGATTAAATTCACAGGGTCATTAGCAAATTGTTCACGCTTATCTCTCGTCCATTTGCGGGCGCCATGATCCCAAGCCCATTTGAGCGGCACGACATGATCAATATCCACCTCTTGCGCGTTACTTAATACATTCCCCGTAAATGGCGAAATCCAGCGCCCATGAACCGCCCTGCAACCATTCTCATTAAGCACTGGCGTCACCGTTGAGCGACGAATCAGTATTTCATGACGAGTGTTTTGACAATCACCATCCTCATCATCCCAACCATGACCGAAGTGTTTGCGACTGTACGCGTCAGCTTTGGAAAGGCTAGGTACTGATTCACGATGCGAAGAATTAGGCTGCAACTCTTTCGGAAGACGTCCACCAGCATTTAGACAGGCCTCTAAAGACGCGAATGCTTGATAGCGTTTGACTCGATCATAATAGGGACTTTGCATTGGACCCGTTAAGGCGTGGCACACTCCATTGCGGGAAAGTTTTATTTGAGGGCTAGCATCTGTGGGCAGAATGACTGCCAATAATGTTATAAATAAGAATATAGGGCGCACGGTTTCACTCTCGCCGCACATCCTTATGCATCAACGCCAATGGTTCTCCAGAGGCACTCAGAATTAAGTATGAGCCGTATTATGTATGATTATTTCTTAACCTTTGCCATAGAAAATGTATACTGCCTCACACTTTTAGATTAGAAAAATAAACAAGAGCTTAAAGTGCTGCGTTCAACTATAAACGGATTAGTTTGTTTTCTTCTGGCTTTTATATTTAGCCTATCAAGCCACGCCCGTCAGTCATGCGATTGGCCATTCAGAACGACTGTCACCATTCAAGAAAATAGCGGCACTGTTCTCACGGACTACCAAGTTAAAATGACGGTCACTGGAGCTTTACTTAACGACCAATATAGCTGGACAAATAATGGTTTTGACTTACGTGTATTCGATAGCAATGACTCCACAGAATTAGAGTTTTGGATTGAGTCTTGGAATCAGGTTACAGAGACCGCTACCGTTTGGGTGCGCTTCCCTACACTTGCTGCCAATAGCAATCGAACTATTTATTTGTATTACGGGAATCAAAGCGCAACGCCGAGAGCCAATGTGCCTTTCACTTTTACTGAACCGGGCATTAAATTTCACACTCGCAACAGTAATGCTGATCCAGATTCTAAATCAGAAGCAATGAATGCCTTTGATTCGAGCAGTGACAATATCAATGGCTATGGTTGCACCTTTATTACCGACTTTACTGGTATTAATAACAGTTCAACTTTTGGTGCAGCCAACAATTTCATTGCTTACAGTGAAACCTTCTTCGAGGTAAAAGCAGGCGAAAGTGGGACATGGGAATTTCGTTATGGCGCTGACTTTGGCGGCGGCGGCGGACTCTATGTTAATAATGCTGCACTCGACGAAAAATGGATGGACGACTTATGGTGGGCCAATAATTGGGCAAACACAGGCGAGACACTTGCAGGGGCCGAAACTTTAACGCCCGGATACCATAAGTTAGAAGTCATTGGTGCCGAAGGGTGTTGTGACGGTGGCATAACCGTTCAATTTAAAAAGCCTGGCAGTAATTGGCAGACCTTTTCTACGTCTAATATTGATATCCGTTCACGTGCCTGTCCTGTTGTTGAACCCACAATAGTCTTCGGTGCGCACAATGTTTGCGGTACCGATATGGAAACACTAACAAGCAATGCATCAACACAAACATGGACACAAGGCAGCACTAATACCCTCAGTTTTAATGTTCGAAATAATAGCGCTTCGACGGATATCGCACCCGCTCCAACACAATTAACCATTTCATTACCATCAGAAATTTCTTTCATCAGTAATAGTGGTATGGACTGGAGTTGTGCTGGTAGCTCACCAGTAGTGTGTGACTACAATAAAAGCTTGGATAACATTCAAAATACATCAAGCGCTTTAGTATTAACGCTGTCAGCAAATACTGCCGTTAGTAATGGGGTTGTATCGGCACAAGTGAATGGTAGCCGCTTTGAAATCGACTCGAGCAATAATACTCGCACGATTTCCATATCCGTTTTAGATGGCGGCACCAATCCCGCTGCTTGCTCCAATCCACAACCTGGACTGTTGGCAAGGTTCTTCGATATCAACGGCCATACATATTCGAATCGCGCAGGGCGCATCAACAATACATCACAGATGCAAGCTTTAGTTGATGCTCGTGCTAACATGCAAAACTTAATGGGCCAAACCATTATTAACGACATTAATAAAGGTAGCAGTAATGATGGTAATGTTTTTGATACAGGATCCAATGATCAATGGCTACTGATTATTGACGGTTACATTTACCTAGATAGGAATCGAAATAGACGCTTTGCTATCGATGGTGATGATGCCGTAGAGGCTCAGGTTAACGGTAATATCGTCACTTCTTGGTATGGACTTCATGGTGCGAATAACGGACCAAGAAACAATGGTGCAGAAACGAGGCTTTCTCAAGGTTTTAACTCTGTTGAATTCCGTTTGCAAGAATACACCGGACAAGACGCATACGCCTTATATTGGAACACTGGCAATAATTATCAAATCATTCCAAGCAATGTTTATTATCACTGTGCCGGTAATCCAGATTTACAAATCACTTCTGATATTATCGTGCTCAATGATCCTATCAATGGCACCAATCAACCCAAAGCCATTCCTAATGCAGAAGTCCGTTATAAACTTGATATTCAAAATCCGGGAAATATCAGTACCGATTTAGGCAGTACACAATTAACTCAAGCAATCGACTCACAAAATAAGATGTTCGTAAATGGTCTGAGCGGCAGCAGCCCAATCATATTTACAGACGGTATCGGTTTATCAACCAGTGGCTTAAGTTACGTCTTTAATAGTTTAAACAGCACAAGCGATAGTATCGCATTCAGCAATGATAACGGCTTAAACTTTAATTATGTGCCGACGCCAGACACTGAGGGATACGATGAGAACGTGACGCACTTTCGATTAAACTTACCCGGTACATTCAAGCCAACGTATGACAACAACACACCGGGTTTTCAGATTGAATATCAGGTAATGGTGAAATAATACGCCGTAGCAATCCTTAGCTATTTACCTATTTTATAAGCCTAGGTAGAATGCGCCTGCTTAATTAATGGACAAAATTTCTAAGGATAGATGATGAAGCGATTCAGCCTCAAACAGCTGGTATTTCCTCTAGCTGCCTCCCTTTTGACCGCCTGCGGTAGCAGTGATGAGTCAGACAATGATAACAATCCAACACCCAATGTAGATCAAAACGACAACAGCTCACTGGTCATTGATTCGACAAATGCGGTCTATTTTGCATCAAAAGACGAAGATGGTACTTGGCACGAAATGAGTCAAAGTGAGCATGTCATGGAAGATGGTTATTTGCATATTGTTTATGTTTGCCAAAGTAAATCTGTCTATGATCCTGACACTACTCGCTATAAGGTAATATCAGAAGAAACATCCTATAACGAAACAAACGGATACAACTATCAGCTCTGCCCCGCTCCTAAACAAGACTTCTTTTTAAATACTGAAAATGTATCAGATGGTGTAGTACTAAAGCATCAACAAGATTTCTTTATGTATGATGACAATCATAATGAGGTCGACTATGTTGCGATCGGCTACGACCAAGAGCAAGACCAAGCCTATGCTTATAAGCGAACGCTCAAAATTGACGAATACGACAATAGCTCAAAACTAGAAGTCGACTTCAGAGACACAACCTATTCACAAAAAACTTCACATCATAAAATACCATTGGCGGACGCTTGGGGTTACGCTGTTTATCACATTTCACCAACAAATAATTTGCTTTTAAACTTTGAACAGCATAATACGGATGCCTCATGGGATATCACTGTTGAGCCCCCGATGTCTTGGCAGACCTCGGCAAGCAAATTTAAAGAAGAGTGGTCTATTCGAGGGATTGAAGAACATGCCATTCGTCGACTTATCAGTGAAAAGCCTAGCTATCAAGCCAATAGCTTCGAATTAGAAGAACCTATCTTTTATATCAATGACTTAAATGTTGATACAAATACAAGCTCTGCCACCATTAATGCACCCTCCTATTCTCCCGATGGTTTTATTGGCGCATTTTACGAGCTTTCATACATAAAAGATAACGTTAGGTTTTATTTCTATGCGGATGAACACGCAGGAGTAATCAACTTTGATTTATTGGACTTCTCTAGCCTACCAAACTTTCCCAATGACAAAATCACTATCGACCCTTATTCACAACCTGACTTTGATGCTGCAAACCTTCATTTAAGTGCAGAATACGTCAATGAATGGTGGGTAGAGTATGGTTCTGTTGGTAGAGAATCTATTTACATACCAGCAAGTCGCGTCGAAACCATCATTATTGAACCTAAACCTATTTATTAAGCGATCATAGGGAATATGAATATGTTAAACATTAGTAAGTTGTTAATCCTAATTACGGCACTGGTTTTTATGAGTGGCTGTGGAAGTGACGATAGAAATCAAGTCGATAAAAATATTGGTGATGATCGTCAAAATCAAGAAAATCACAATGATGATAGTCAGAACGACGATGATAAAAGCAACGATGATGATGCAGACGACACGGATGATGACAAGGTAATCGAACCACCCGTTAACAATGAAGTGACACTGGATCTAAGTCAAACCTATTATGCCGCGGTTAATAAAGGCAGTGAATGGCAACAAATCACCCAAGATTCGTTGACAATAAAAACCGGCGATGAATTTGTTCATGTTTGTAAAACGCAGAACGATTATGAGGTCGACTACAGCTCTTTTTCTCATCTACCGGAAGACTTGGATCAACTGGAAGGCTTGACTACAACATTATGCGATCAAGAGAGCGAATATACCTATATCCAGATTGATAACGATCAAAAGACGATCGACCTCTTTGAACAGCAAATCATAAAAAATAGTGAAACAAATGAATTAGAATTATTAGTCCTAGCCTATGATAAGACTAACCAAATCGGTTACTTTAAAAAAGAAGTGATAGATGCTCAGTTGCTTGAAAGTACTCTCCCATCTAAAAGCGTTTATTTCACACAGGAAGACCAAGTCGACGTTTTACCGCTTACTGCAAGTGATGCCGATAGATACAACGTATTCTATGCCGTGAAAAATCGTCAAGAACTCATTTCTTTAACCCCTTATGCAAGCGGTATCTATCTCGACCTAGGCCCAGACGACATTGCAGAGGGTCAATATCTTGAAGTCTTTAATTTTACTAGCAACGGTGCTTCCTATGTCAGACACACGAAAACGCCAGGTCAAGGCTTAGAAGTCAATATGCCAGAATACGAATTGAATAAAGAAAACCTAACAGTGGATGTGAACGCTGCAACACTTTCATTGAACAATCCTAAAATCATGATTGAAGGCCTAGATACAGCCACTCTATTGCTTTCATACGACCAATACGACCGTGCTACAAACCAAAGTACTTATGTGCATCTCTCAGTGGATACACATGTGAACAGCGACGAAGCGTCACTGGTCTTGCCGTTGATTAATTTCTCTGGTTTACCCAACTTCCCCACACAAGAGATCAATAATCTAACGCATTACCAAGGCAGTTTGAACGAGCTTTACAAAGATATTGGTTTTACTGTGAGAAGCTATGAAGGCAGCCAATACCGAGGATTACAATTCTATCCTCAGCGAGACATAATCGCTGTGGATTAACACATTCCTGCTATTGAGGTTCCAGTCATAGACTAGCTCACTCTACCGCTTCTACCCACATGGCGCCCACGTCTTTTTTGACCACACGCACCAGTTTTCCTTTAGCAATGGGCTGTTGGCTTTTTAGCTTCCAGTCCACGCCCGAATAGCGATAAAGGGTTAGGCCTTTACTATCCACATCTTCCTCTAATTCAAACTCAATCTCGGCAAAGTCAGAGTTCACTGGCTCTTTGCTTACTTGATTTTGCAAACGCTTTAATGGTTTCCACAATATCACACCGACAATTGGTGTGATAATGGCAGCGGACCAAAGTGCGGCATTCCAAGTTTGTGGAATGATGTCGATATACATGAGCAAACCGGTAAGCATCAGGGCCACCCCGAAAAACGTCAGGATAAACGTAGCGAATCCCAACGCCATAGCATCGATGATTAGAATCAATAGACCGCTGATTACTAAACTTTGCGCAATATTCTCGAGAAAGCCCATAACAATTATGCCTTTTGCTGTTGATTGATGCTGTTGATGATCGACATAGACGATGCTACTAAACTACTGGCATCTGTGTTGTTTTCTGGCAACAGTACAACCGAGCTCTCTTTGGCAATGGCCTGCTTAGCTTCAATAGCTTTAGTTGCTAGATCTAGCTGAATCGCTTTTTGACCTTCTTGAGTATCAGCAGCTTCACCCACTTTACGCAACGCTTCTGCTTGGGCATCAGCAACGGCAATAATGGCTTTCGCTTCACCTTCTGCACGCAATACTTGCTCTGCCTTATCAGCCTCAGCGGCCAATACCTGTGCTTGTTTTTGACCTTCCGCCACATTGATTGCCGCTTGGCGATCACCCTCTGATTCCAGAATTTGAGCACGCTTAACACGCTCGGCTTTCATCTGTGCTTCCATTGCATCCATAACAGACTTAGGCGGGATGATATCTTTAATTTCGTAGCGCAATACTTGAATACCCCAAGGCTCTGATGCCTCGTTAATAGATGTAACAATACTGGTATTTAATAGATTCCGCTCTTCGAAGGTTTTATCCAACTCCATTTTACCGAGTTCACTACGCATCGTAGTTTGCGCCAATTGCGTTACAGCAAACACGTAATCGTCTACACCATATGTCGCTTTATAGGGATCAAGCACACGAAAGTACAAAACACCATCGACGGACAAGGTAATGTTGTCTTTTGTGATAGCAGACTGGCTAGGCACATCAACTGCCTGCTCTTTGAGACTACGCTCGGCAGCGATACGGTCAATAAACGGTACAATGAAGTTTAAACCCGCTTCTTTGGTGCTCAGATACTTACCAAAGCGCTCGATAAGCCAAGCTTGGTTTTGAGGCACAAATTTGATGCTGCTTTTCAGCACCACAATCCCTAATACTAAGAGAAAGACTTCGATTGAAAGAATAAGATCGAATAGTTGTTCCATGATACTTAGATTTCCTTATTTCTAATACGGCTCCCTATTGAGCGTCGCAAAGTATCCCATGTTAAGCCCAGCCACGCCATGGCACAGTTCCGCTTTTGCGAGCAAGCATTTACGCAGACCCTGTCTATACTTTTTAAGTAGCCATTTATTAGCAACGAGGTCGAATGACTCCTCTGGCAATACCTCGAAATAAAAACATTCTGACTTTGTTGCTAGCCTTTCTCGCATTGGCTGGTAATAGCCTCGTTTTACCACTTTTTCATACCGTAGATATTATTTTCGGTTCCATCTTCGTACTCATTGCGGCAGTTATACTGGGTCCCTATCGCGCTATGTTTATCGCCCTGATTGGATCGAGCTATACCTGGATCATTTGGGATCATCCCTATGGCATGATTATATTTATAACCGAAGCCTATATGGTTACTCGTTTTTATAGAAAAACGGCCAATATTGTGTTGGCAGATTTGGCCTTTTGGGTCTCCATCGGCATACCCATGACCTTTGCCACAACGATCCCAGTTTTACAAATGAGTTGGGATACCGCCCTACTCATTTGCATGAAACAGCCATTAAATGGCTTATTCAATGCCATGATTGCAGGACTACTACTGCTTACGTGGCAACGATTTAGTCGAACTGAAGGTTATATTCCTGATCAGACGAGCAACTGGTATTTTCACGTAATCTTACTCATGGTCTTGCTCGGCGGAGCTTTCCCCATCATTCAGCAGGGTTATGAGTCACAAAAGGCAGAAGAATTAAATCTTGCGAAAGGCTTATTAAGACAAGCTCGAGATTTAGAATTTAATTTGTCCAACTCTGATGTTACCGCTTTAGACCTAGCGCAAATATTTGATGACATCCCGGTTGATGAGCAAACCTCTATCGCCATACTCGACAGCGAAGGAAACATCCTCGCACAACGGGGAGATATTATTACGCTCAACCAACCTGCTCATACTTTTAGTACCATCAATGATCATCTTATGCATTGGGCGCCTGTAAATCTCATTGATCCTATTCAGAAGTGGCACCAAGGTCGTTATCAACTATCTATAAGTGTGGGCGAGCTACCTTCAAGAAAGCGAATACTTTTCGAGATCAGTTCTGAACCCTTCATCGCGTACGTGAGAGCCAAAAGTATTTTAATGTTTGCCTTTCTCACTATATTAACCGTAGTGGCCATTTTCTTAACTTATTATTTAACACGCCCACTGAGGCGCATTATGCAAGTGGCGAGCGAAGCTACGGACGGTGTCATTATTACCGATGTTAAAGGAAACATTGAATGGATTAATAGAGCATTAACGAAAATAACTGGATACACATTGGCAGAAATGAAGGGACTTAAACCAGGTAAGCTACTACAAGGACCGGATACTGACCCAGAAGTTGTACAACGCATATCGGAAGGTTTAAGAAATAAACAACACTTTAAAGAAGTAATCTTAAATTATACAAAATCAGGCGATCCCCATTACGTTGAAATAATTTGTAACCCACTGCGCTCAGACAATGGCAACTTAAGTGGTTTCATGGCACTGCAACGGGATGTTACCCATCAGATTCAATTGGAAAAACTGGAAGCATTTAGTTCGCACATACTAGAAACCATCGCAAAAAAGGCATCAACTGATCAAATACTGACGCTCATCGTCCAAGGTGTAGAAACACTTAAACCCGATGCAATCGCGAGTATTGTTCTCCTCGATCAGAAACGAAAGTGTATTGACGAAACCTATTCCACTAAGCTACCTGATTTTTACAATGAGGCATTAAAAGGTTTAGAGATTGGCCCAAACGTAGGATCCTGCGGTGCGGCGGCGGCAACAGGCAAACGCGTTATCGTTGAAGATATACAAACACATCCGAATTGGGCTCCTTATAAACATCTAGCAAAACAAGCAGGGTTGGCCTCATGTTGGTCGCAGCCTTTCACAAATAGCCAAGGCCGTATAGACGGTACATTTGCCATCTATCATGACCACATAAAGGCGCCCACAGATAACGATATTGCCATAATTGAAAAAGCGTCCAAGTTGGTTTCCATCACAATGGAAAAGCACGATGCAGATAATCGCCTTATGCAAGCAGCGAATGTATTTGAACACGCTAGTGAAGGCATATTGATTACAGACATTGATGGTGAAATTATTGATGTCAACAAAGCATTTACTCAGATCACAGGTTATAGCAAGGAAGATGTGGTTGGTAAGAATCCAAGAATCCTAAGTTCCGGTAAATACGAGCAGGAGACCTATGAAGATATCTTTTCTACTTTAGAGAATATAGGCCAATGGAAGGGGGAAATTTGGAATAAAGATAAAAAAGGAAACTTATTCGCTGTCTTAGAAAGTATTTCTACTGTCTATGATGACTCTGGCAAACCAAGAAATTACATTGCATTGTTTAACGATATAACCAATATCAAAAGCCATCAAGAACAGCTAGAAAACCTCGCCAATTACGATAGCCTAACTCAGCTACCTAATCGAACATTATTAACAGATCGTATGCAGCAGGCTATGGCGCTCGCGAAGCGTGAGGGCCATTTGTTAGTCGTGATTTTCATAGATCTAGACGGATTCAAACCAGTAAATGATCGCTACGGCCATGACGTTGGCGATCGCTTGTTAATTGCTTTCAGTAAGAGAGTCTCACTACTACTTAGAAGTACAGATACATTAGGACGTTTGGCTGGAGACGAATTTGTCACATTGCTACCGAACGTCCAACAATTTGAGAATTGTGAACCATTGTTAGAACGTATCCTATCGGCAGTAGAAAAGCCTTTTATTATTGATGAGCATCAACTAAAAATTAGCGCCAGCATGGGAGTGACCGTGTACCCCCAAGCAGAAGATTTGGATGCCGATCAGTTATTAAGACAAAGTGATCAAGCGATGTATCTTGCTAAACAAGATGGAAAAAATCGATACCATCTTTTTGATGCTACTCAGCATCAACTGATGCGCGATCACCATGAAAATCTAGTTCGGATACAAGAAGCCATTAAAAACAAAGAATTCATTTTACACTACCAACCAAAAGTGAATTTACGCAGTGGTGAAGTGATTGGTGTTGAAGCATTAATTCGTTGGCAACACCGTGATAAAGGGCTACTACCTCCTGGGTCATTTTTACCTTTATTAGACAATCATCCCGCTATGATTCAATTCGGAAAGTGGGTTATGCACGAAGCATTAAACCAAATCAGTGTTTGGCAGAAGCAAAATCTTAATCTCAATGTCAGTATCAATATAGACCCTATGCATTTGCAAAGCCCTGATTTTATTTCTGATTTAGAAAGTGCATTACACAATTTCCCCGATGTTAATCCCTCATTCCTTGAGTTAGAGATTGTTGAAACCGCAGCTATCGAGGATATAAACGTGGTCTCCGACACCATCAATCGTTGTCACGATTTAGGCGTTCATTTTTCTTTAGACGACTTTGGGACTGGCTATAGTTCCTTAACCTATTTGAAGCGTTTACCGATACATGTTTTAAAAATAGACCAAAGTTTTGTAAGAGACATTCTAAGTGATCCAGATGATCTTGCCATTGTACAAGGTGTTTTGGGTTTAGCTAAATCCTTTAATCGAACGGCTATCGCGGAGGGTGTTGAAACACAGAAGCATGGCGAACTTTTGTTGCAACTGGGTTGCGAGCTAGCACAGGGGTATGGCATTAGCCGACCAATTGAGGCTAAGGCTATACCCGATTGGATAAAACATTGGGCAAAGGAGAATCCTAGCCAATCTTCATTAAATATAAATTCTATTAAGCAAGGGAGCTATGATTCATGATTCAGGTAATTAAGCTCTTTTGCTTGGTAGCATTTATCACGCAAAATGCTTTGGCCACCGAAAAGATGCTGAAAATCTATCATGATTCTGACTATAGTAGTCATGATCAAGCCGCGATTTCCATCTATCAAGGTTTCACTACAGCGTTGGCTGAAGTCAATCACAGTATTCAAGGCTACCAGATCAAAGTTATCAAAAAAGATCATAGGGGTAACAGCAAACGAAGCCTCAGAAACATGCAACAGTTTCTAAAAGATCCACAAGGACTTTTAATATTAGGAGGGTTACATTCGCCACCCTACATTCAAAATCGTCAGTTCATTAATGAAAATAGTATTTTACTGCTAGTACCTTGGGCGGCAGGCTCTCCTATCACCCGATATCCCGACGGAAAGAACTGGGTATTTCGATTAAGCATTGATGACTCAAAGGCTGGCTATCGCTTAGCGCAATTTGCTCTGGATGAAAAAGCTTGTAAACAACCACACTTATTATTAGAGGAGACTGGCTGGGGTAAAGGTAACCTTATTACTCTCAACGATGCTATTAAGACGCGATTAGGTATAGCACCCGATCATACTTGGTTTACTTGGGGAACGCGCTTTCATCAAGCAAAAGAGGTGGTGAAAGAAATTGGCGAGCTTGACACGGACTGCATTATCTTCGTAGGTAATGCCATAGAGGGTGAGCAATTTGTTAAGGCAATGGCCGACCTCCCTGTTGAATCTCGCCTACCGATTATTAGTCACTGGGGAATAACAGGTGGTGATTTTCACGAGAAAATTCCTCACGAAATACGTAGTAAAATAGATCTTAACTTTATTCAAACCTGCTTTTCGTTTCTACCCGAGCCGCAAAACGCACTCTCTAAGAAAGTATTTGAAAGTACCAAAATATTATTTCCAGATGCTATTAACGAGCCAAGAGACATACAAGCCCAAACTGGTTTTGCTCATGGCTATGATATAGGGAAAATTCTTATTCAAGCTCTCAATCAGATAAATATCAAAGGGCCGATGGATAAAGTTCGTTCTGAACTTAGAGACAAGTTGGAAAATTTAGACAAACCTATCGAGGGTCTGGTCAGAACATACCTACAACCCTTTACCAAATGGCAAGCAACTAAACCAGATGCCCATGAGGCTTTAGGGCTTGATGATATCTGTATGGGTTACTATCAAAAAGATAATTCCATTCGATTGCACTCTGATATCGTAGAGAAGTGAATGAAGACACATCATTTCTACTTATCTTTGTTGTCTGTTATCGCTTTAGCGCTACTAATCAGTGCGCTTTTAATAAATGAACGCTCGAAAAATACCGTCGAAAGTCTGTATTACAATGCGTTGAAACAAAATGCTGAACTTACCAGTTTTAAAGTAAAGCGATATATTGAAGATCGCTCCATCGTTTTGAAAAATACTGCTCAAGGAGACGTGCTATCTAACGCTGTTATGGGTAGTCAGCTCACCAAAGCAGGTATGTTTGACTATTTTGATGCCTATCAGTTAATTGGTGAAACCGTACCTATATTTGCCTATGATTTTATTGGTGAGCTTATCTACAAATCGAACTTTGAAGGGAAGCAGCCATTTAATACTCAAGATATTTGGTTTGCTGACTTGATGAACCAAGAGCGAAATCTTGTCGTCCTACCTTATATCAACGGCAAAAATATCTACTTTGCCATTGCCGTCCCTATTACTTATAACGAATTGCCAGAAGGTGTATTGATTACCATCTTACCCACTCCATTGGCCGAAATTGTAGATACTTTCGGTGATGAAGAAAATCAATACGCAATTATTTATGGTCCGTATTTTGATCATGATGTTGCGGTTGACAGGGAACAGTATGAAGTCTTGTTGAAAAATCCAATTGAAGGAACACCTCTCACCTTAGAATACTTAATTAACTCCAATTATATCGGTGTCCAGTCACGTGGTTTCGTAATAGATATGTTAGGGGCTATTCTGACTAGCCTTTTCATTGCATTTCTAATACTGGCGGCAGCTGGTCGGAAATTCTTGATTAACCCCTATCAAGAACTAAAGAATTCTCAAGAACAATTGTTAAAACAACAAGATTTAAATGTTTTGCTATCAGAAGCCATTGATGCGAGTCCTGTCGGAGTAACCATTGCAGACATCAACAAACCTGACGAACCTCTTATTTATGCAAATAGATTCTTTTATAAACTAACTGGATATTCTGAATCTGAAGTTATCGGGAAGAATTGTCGATTCCTTCAAGGTCGAAATACTAATCGAGAAGCACGACTAATAATCCGAGATGCGATTAATACACGAAGAAAAATCGTATTGGAGTTACTAAATTATAAAAAAGATGGGACAGAGTTTTGGGAAAAACTTTTCTTATCTCCAATATTTAAAGATGGGGAATGCCGCGCTTACGTAGGAATTCAGCAAGATATTAGCTATGAAATTCAAAATAAAACCAAAATGATCCAAGCAAAAGAACAAGCCGAACGTGCAACACAAGCAAAAAGTGAGTTCCTCGCTAACATGAGCCATGAAATTCGTACACCCATGAACGGTGTTCTTGGAATGCTTAAGCTCGTGAGAAAATCAAAAGGTCTGAATCGCGATCAGCTTCATCAAATTAATCTAGCTCATACCAGTGCCGAATCCTTACTCGTTGTCATTAATGATATTTTGGATTTTTCTAAGATCGAAGCGGGAAAAATAAATTTAGAGACGATTGACTTTAATTTGCTTGAATGGATATCAGATATTTCTGAGTCGTTAGCATTTCATGCTCATAAAAAAGATATTGATTTATCGCTGGATATTTCTGATGTTACTTATTTCAACTTAATCGGTGATCCTAATCGAGTACGTCAAGTTATTTCTAATCTCGTCGGTAATGCTATCAAATTCACCAATGATGGTTGGGTAAAAATAAAGTTATCTACTAAGCCTGAAAAGAGTAATCTTATAAAGCTTTCATGCTCAATTAAAGATACGGGTATTGGCATTGCTGAAGATAGGTTAGACAAACTATTTTCGGCATTTGAACAAGCGGATAATTCTACTACTCGTCAATATGGCGGTACGGGGTTAGGCTTAGCCATCGCTAAAAAACTCTGTGAAATAATGGGTGGCGATGTGACCGTATCAAGCACCCCTGGAGTAGGAAGCCAGTTTTCCTTTCATATATTCATAGAGCGCAAAAACTCTGTATTAGTCTCTGATTTAGTCAATCATCAATTTGAAGGGAAAAACGTGATCATTGCAGACAGCCAAGAACCCAGTAGCCAAACCATCGCCAAAACACTAAGAACATGGGGATTGCAAGTTCAAACATGCAGTACATATGAATCTGCAATAAAAGCATTGAACTGGTGCAGACAAACACATCACAGGCCTGATTTCATCTTCGTCGATTATACTTTCACTAGCAGCACTGGTCTTGATTTTATCGAGAAAATTAATCAACTAGAGTTAATCGACACAGCCAAAGTTGTACTCATGACACGCATTACAAATGAGGGACCAACGGATATTGCATCTTGTAAGCTAATTGATTTTTATTTTCCTAAACCGGCCACCCCTTTAGATCTATTTAAGTCACTGAGTGAAGGCTCATTTATTCGAGAATATGACGAACCAAGTCATCATGGAATCCAAGTCAAAGGACACATCCTGCTAGTAGAGGACAACCCTATTAATCAAGAGATTGCGGTTAGTGTTTTAGATGATTTAGGTATCACATCAGAAGTCGCTGACAATGGACGTATTGCATTGGATATATTGAAAAATAATCCTGATTGTTTCGACATGATTTTAATGGACTGCCAAATGCCTGAATTGGATGGATACCAAACGTCGATAGCGATCCGTGATGGCCAGGCTGGTGACCATGCCAAATCGTTACCGATTGTTGCTATGACGGCCAATGCGATGGAGGGTGATAAAGAGAAATGTATCGCAGCCGGAATGGACGACTATCTTTCCAAACCCATTGATGTTGATCTGCTATTAATCAAGTTAAAGCATTATATAGGCAGCGTTCATCACTAGGTACTTTGAGTTCTCGAGTCAATAGTAGAAAAGTGATTCGACAATCATCCAAAATGGGAAACCATACGTAACATAATATGTAGTGCTAGCAGCATGTTGGGAGCCAAGGAAAGGCTCCCTTTTTTAGTCACGCCATTTTCTTTCGCGAGGCTGTATAATATTCCAGCTGTCTCTTCGGAATTCATCAATATAGTATTGGACATCTAAGAAACGTTGCTGCTCGTCCCATCCAGCCACAACACGACTAGAGGCCTCGAAGACCCTGGTTGTCATATCCCAAACCACATGAGGAAAGCAAAACTCACCCAATTTGGTTTTAATAATCATTCCGCAATGAGGTTGAAACGGTAGCTTGGTACGCTTGTTAGCGAAGCCACAATGAGTCTTATCTTGATTCCAGATCTCAACATTCAAATAGATTTCAAAGGTAGGTGCATCGGTCTCCATATTTTGAGTATAGACAACTTTTCTACCTTGCTTCGGTTTTAAAGTAGGGACTCAATAGGTAACCATGAATAAACTTTGACTCTGATACGCGCCCATAGACTGGCGTTAGGGTCCTGCTTGGTGGCAATGATTTTGTCTTTACCTGTGGACACATCATACCAAATGAGTTCCTCGTCATGATTTAGACCCAAATGCCATGCAAGTTCGGGCAATTGCTCACTCACTATTTGTGTTACACGGTTTGATAAGGCTTCAGAATGAATCAATAGCCCCACTTCGGTATTGATGTTGATTGAGCGGTGGTCCAGATTCAAGGAACCAACGAATAGCCTCTGCTTATCCAACACCAAGGTTTTAGCGTGCAACGAGGCGCGAGTTTGTCCTATCTTTTTACGCTTTGAACGTAAAAGCTTAATATCAGGTACTGCATCTTTTAATTCCCAAAGCTGTACCTGGGCTCGAAGTAAACGCTTTCGGTAGCGCGCATAACCAGAGTGCACGATAGGCACGTCATTAGCAGAAAGCGAGTTAGTGAGTACTATGACATCATAGTTTTGTCGCTTCCAATAACGCATCTTTCTTATTAATCTTCCACCAGGTACAAAATACGGAGTGATTAACAATGCGCTTTGTGATACTTCGTCTAAATATTTCCACAGTTCAGCAGCCACACCCAAGCGCTTCTTACGCTTAAAGCGCAGTATCTTGTCAGGATGATCACAAAGCACATCAGCTTTCGCATAGTGCCATTGCCAATCATGATTGTGCGCGTCTTTATGCAATTTGCTTTCGATTACCTGTTGCAGGTAGGGTCTCGTCACTTTCGCTTGCATAAAGATATTCAAATCGTCTCGAATATTATTCAGCCAACGCTTTTTTGTATTACCTAAAATTTCTTCAACTGAGTGACTCAATCGATGTTGCCAGTATTCTTCAAACACATTATTCAACTCGACACAAACCAGTCCCATTGCTAATGCATCGAGATCTGCAAAACGTTCTTCCCCGTTATTAAAGTAATAGCTGTCTGCTATATTCCTGCCCCCTACAACGGCCGCACAACCATCAGCAATGAATAACTTATTATGCATGCGCCTGCTTTGTTTGGAGAAACGTGCCAACATTTCTAAATAGCGCAAGCGACGCCAACGCACAGGGTTAAAAAAACGAATCTCGATGTTCTGGTGGGCTTGCAAACTTAGCAGTGCGTCATCATCTAACTGCCCGTAATCATCTACGAGTAAGCGCACTGCTACGCCCCTATCAGCTGCCTCGACAAGCTTCTGGCATATGACTTTACCAGCAACATCATGACGAAAAATATAATACTGAAGATCCAGCGAAGTCTGTGCGTGCTCAATAAGAAAAAGACGAGCGGCTAAGGCATCCGGCCCCTCACCCAAAAGCCGAAAAGCAGACAAGTCACCACCTTGCTGCTGCACTGATTGCAACGCGTGTTCAATAGGGTTCAAATTAATGCACTGCCTTTCAATAAACGGTAGGATGACTCTATCAAGGCCAGACACGGCTATCAAGCAAGCGGTTTAACGCTGTGTGATAGCACAGTTATAAAATATTATAAGCGAGGCATCCATGCATTGGTGGACACTTGTTGATGAATGTATAGAGAACAATGCTTTTCCCAATCACTTTTTACAGCTGGCAACTATAAAAGACGACAATAGTCCCGCAGTACGAACATTGGTTTATCGCGGTAGAAACGAAGAGCAGCATATTTTGATGATCAGTGATACACGCAGCGAAAAATACGCACAACTGATGTCTAACCCGAAAGCAGAAATCAGTTGGTATTTTTATGATACTCGCGAGCAATTTCGGATCTCAGGTGAGACTCTGTGTGTCACTCCTAAAGATCAAGACTTTGATGTAAGTCGTCTTTGGCAAGATCTCAGCCCTGCAGCGAAGCAGCAATATTTTTGGCCAAAACCGGGTGTTCCTATCACGGATAAAACGAGCACTTATATAACGGGCAAAAATGATACGAGAGGAAAACAAGAAAAATTACACCAAGATGAGCTTGATCTTACGGATCCACCATCACATTTTTGCGTAATTAAATTAATACCTGTTAAGGTCGATTATCTGCAACTCTCGCAACCCAAACATGAACGTCAGATATTCGAATACGATATCGTTTCAAGTCAATGGCATAGCATAGCTCTAACGCCATAATCCATAGTGCTGCTATTTAATAAAATATGATTTCGTGATGGATTGCACATCAACACGTGCTCTTAATCGTGAAGCAAGTAGGTACAAGCCGGCAAATTTTCGATGAAGAAATAGAGAATCCACAGGAGGAGAATGCCAGTAGTTTTGCTGCATACTCAATGCTAAACCTTTTTCCCGAATTCGTTCCGGCAAGTCATTGTTCGCAAAGTCGTAAGCACCAGTGTGTTTAATCGGTTCACAAGCAATTTCAAACAGCTGCAATACGGTTTCTAGCTGTTCTTGAGAGATGTCTTCTTGAAAATAACCAATGTCTTGCGCCGCTTCCAACATAACCTGGCGATTGCCATCAAGACTGGACTGTAACAACTCTCGATAATGCTGCATGAACTCAGGTAGATATTGGCGGCAAGCACCAAAGTCCAGTAATACGATGTTATCGGTATCGGTTTGATAAAAATAATTGGCGAAATTGGGATCGGTTTGCAATAAATGAAAGTCGAACATTTCTCGCATTAGCAGTTCGAATAATCGAGTAACAATACTGTCCCGCACGCCTTGTGGTAGCGAGCTACATTGATCAATGCTCATGCCATGGTGATAGCTCATGGCCAATATGTTTTTATTGCTCCACTGCTCATGAAGTACAGGCACCGTAAAACCGTCCACGGATTCGAGAAACTGCCGATACTGATTTAGATATTGAGCTTCGCGAACATAGTCGGCTTCCTGATGCAGTTGTGCCTTTGCTTCGTCCAACAAATTATTGATCTCCAATGTCTTTGGCACTAGACCACTAATTCTTAACAAACTAGCAACATTGTCTACATCGCTGCTAATACTGTCTCTTACGCCAGGGTATTGAACCTTTATAGCCAAGGTTTCGCCGGTTTTTAATTGGGCTTTATGTACTTGACCAATGGATGCCGCAGCAATGGGATGATATGAAAAGTGCTCGAAACCATTGAGCCAATCTTTGCCCCATTCTCTTTCCAAGACTACGTTCAATTGACTCAGAGGCATGGGGCTAGCTTGATTACGCAGTGGCTCCAAAATTAAGCTGAACTCTTTCGGCAACATATCACCCGCGTCCATAGAGATCAGCTGGCCTAGCTTCATGGCGGCTCCACGCATGTGCGCCAAACGCTCAGATATTTTACGAGCGTTGTCCGCCGTTAATAACAAGTCTTGCATTTTTGGGCGTTTGCCTTGCGCCCACTGTTTCGCGCCTTCTTGCAGCATATTGCCCGCGACCCGAGACGCAACGCCTCCCAGTTTGGCTAAGCGACTTAGGCGGCCTTTAGGAACCTTACGTCCGTGACGATAACCATTGTGAGTAGAATGTTGAGAGTCGCTATAAGCCATAAAGAACACCACGTGTTCCGAGCATGTTCTATATGTATGTGAAGGATGGCTATTTGGATCACTTTGTATGACCCAAATAGAAATCGACTTTATTTAAGCCGAGAATTGAGTGCGCTGCACAATACCCATTAACTTATAAGTGAGTAACGCAGCACTAAAGTCATACGCATGGAAACCTTCTATCGGAGCAAACTCCATAACATCAAAACCAATGATCTTGCGTTGCTTAGCAACACTCTCAAATAAATTAAGCGTTTGATACCAGCTCAAACCACCGGGTACAGGGGTACCTGTGGATGGAAACACAGAGGGGTCCATGCCATCGATATCAAGTGTGAAAAACACGTTTTTTGGAAAGTCGTCAGGCAGCTGAATACTTTGAATATTTTGCGGTACGATATCATCCGCATCTTGATAACGAACCCCATGCTTTTCGCGAATGGCCATTTCTTCTTCACAATAAGCACGAATACCCAACTGATAAAGTGGAATGCCTTCATCCACTACCCGTTTCATAACGGAAGCATGACTTAACTTATCGCCTTCATAAGCTTCGCGTAAATCCGCATGGGCATCAATTTGTACCACGCCAAAGTCTTTAATACCCGCGTTTAGATAGCCTTTGATTACGCCATAGGTCACGGTATGCTCGCCGCCCAATACCACCGGCATGCTGCCCGCTTCTAAAATTGCTTGGGTCGCTTTGGCAATATTCTCAATCACTACATCCGGATCCACTTGGCAATCCACCGTATCACAGGTGTGAATCCCCAATGCGGAAGGATTAGACTTACCATCCCATGTCTCTAATTGCTCACTGGCAACAATGATGGCATTCGGGCCTAACGCCGTGCCGCCGCCATAAGAAACGGTTTTTTCATAAGGAACGGGTAAAACTGAAAACGCAGCCTGATCAATTGGGCTTTGCTCGATTTCAGATTCTAAAAAAATCGGTTTACTCATATACAACCTCGATATGTTTACAGACGCGACTTAAAGTCGTCGTATGAAAAAACTCTCACGACATTCAAGTCATCTGTTTGGCTATTCCAAATGGCAAGGGCGGGCAACTTGGTACCATTAAATGTTGTGGTTTTGACCATAGTATAATGCGCCATATCCTCGAAAATAAGACGATCGCCAACCTTTAATTCTTGCTCAAAACTATAATCGCCAATCACATCACCTGCGAGACAGGTTAGACCGCCAAAACGATAGTTGTAGCGCTTCTCATCCGCCATGCCTGCTAACTCATTGTTAAAACGAATATCCGGGCGATATGGCATTTCTAACGTGTCTGGCATATGACAAGTCGCACTGGTATCCAGAATCGCTTGCGGCAATTGATTAAAACCAATATCCAATACTTCTGCGCTTAATATGCCACTACCAATAGCCACCGCTTCGCCAGGCTCTAAATACACGTCCACCGAGTACTTCTGCTTAATGAGCCTGATTGCATTAACTAAACCATGGATATCATAATCTGGGGCAGTAATATGGTGACCCCCACCGAAATTCAACCAGGTCATTTGTGGCAACCATTTAGCAAATCTTTCTTCTACCGCCTTTAAGGTGCGCTGCAATGGTTTAAAGCCTTGCTCACATAACGTATGAAAATGTAGGCCACTCACCAAATGAAATGCTTGATGAAATTCATCGGTCTGCAATGCTTGCATTAATTCATCCTGCGTCGTACCTAAGCGCGAGCCTGCTGCACACGGATCATAAATGGGTACCGCGCCCTCACTATGCTCAGGATTAATACGCAAACCAAAACTGAGATCATCACGCTTTTCTTGAGCCGCCTTTAATAGTGGGTAGAAACGTAAAATCTGACTCGGCGTATTGAAGACAATATGATGGGCAAATTCTAATAAGCGAACTAAGTCGTCTTCACTATAGGCAGCAGAGAAAACATGTACTTCTCCACCATAGTATTCTTGCCCTAGTAAGGCTTCATGAAGTCCACTTGAACAAGTACCTGATAAATACTGGCGGCTAAGCGGTGCTAAGTGATACATAGAAAATGCTTTAAGAGCTTGCAGTACCTTTGCTCCACTTTGTTCTTGAACGTGATGCAGTATTTTCAAGTTGCGCTCGATCGCTACCTCATCCACAACAAAGCATGGAGAAGGTAAGCGCTTTAGATCAAGCTTAGAGAAATCAGTAAATTGCATTTAAGCATTGGCCTTTTGTTAATACTTACGGCAAACAAAAATAAGGCCGCAAGCGCGGCCTTCTGATTATTGGTCAAGGTTGAAATCATTCAACTCTGTTACTTTCCAAGGCAAACCAAATTCATTCATATCATCCATGAATGGATCTGGATCAAACTGCTCGATATTGAATACGCCTGGTTCTAACCACTTGCCTTCCATCATCATTTTTGCACCAATCATTGCGGGTACACCTGTGGTATAGCTAATAGCTTGGGATGCCACTTCTGCATAACAAGCTTCATGATCACAAATTTGATAGCAATACATGATCTTATCTTTGCCATCTTTTTTACCCTGAACCACTGTCCCGATACAGGTTTTACCCTTGGTGCGCGGCCCTAGTGTAGAAGGATCTGGCAGTAGCTTGGCTAGAAACTGAATCGGCACAATTTTTTGCCCTTCAAATTCCACTGGCTCTATGCCAGTCATTCCCACATTTTCTAATACTTCTAAATGCTTAAGGTAGTTATCGCCAAAACTCATCCAGAATTGTGCACGCTTCAGTGTCGGAAAGTGCTTGCTTAAGCTTTCTAACTCTTCGTGATACATACGATAAATATTGTAAGTACCCACACCGTCTGGACAAGTAAAGCTTGCTTTCTTACTCATAGGTGGCGTCGTTACAAACTCGCCATTTTCCCAGTGACGACATTCAGCACTCACTTCGCGAATGTTAATCTCTGGATTGAAGTTAGTAGCGAAAGGATAGCCATGATCGCCACCATTGACGTCAATAATGTCTAAATATTCGATTTCATCAAAATGATGCTTCGCCAAATAGTTGGTAAAAACGTTGGTCGCACCAGGATCGAAACCGCTGCCTAAAAGCGCAGTTAAACCGGCTTTTTGGAACTTCTCTTGATACGCCCATTGCCACTTGTATTCAAATTTAGCCGTGTCTAATGGCTCATAATTCGCAGTATCCATATAGTGGACGCCCGCTTCAAGACAAGCATCCATAATGGTCAAGTCCTGATAAGGTAAGGCCACATTAATAACAAGAAATGGTTTTTCTTCTTTTAATAACGCGGCAAGCTCGGGGACGTTATCCGCATCTACCTGTGCTGTGCGAATAGTCACGCCGGTTTTTTGCTTAACGCTTTCAGCAATGGCATCGCATTTACTTTTGGTACGACTGGCCAAAAGAATATCTTTGAATACTGACGATTGTTGCGCACATTTCTGTACGACAACATTACCGACACCACCAGCACCGATGATGACCACTTTTCCGTTTTCATTGCTCATAGCGTTCCCCTTTCAAAGTAGGTATAGCCATCTAAACTGGCTTTAAATGCTTTTAACATCTGCTTGCGTCGCGCAGGTGTTATACGACCTTGCCGTACAGCTTTTTCGGCGCGCTGGCGCAGCTCTTCACTCATAATGCGTGGATCATATTCCACGTACGACAATACATCGGCGATGCTATCCCCATGTATTTCTCGTACAAAATCAAAGCGACCATCTTCACGAATGGCAACACTGACCACGTGTGTATCGCCAAACAGATTATGCAGATCACCGAGTGTTTCTTGATAAGCCCCCACAAGAAAAACACCAAGATAGTATTCTTCTTCCTCTTTCAATGAGTGCAAAGCCAAAGTACTGCTAGTACCTTCTGCCGTGGCAAATACGTCAATTTTGCCATCACAATCACAGGTTAAATCTGCAAGCATGGCATCGCGCGTGGGTTTTTCATCCAAGCGATGGATGGGCATAACAGGAAATACCTGATCAATCGCCCACGTATCCGGCAAAGATTGAAACACACTAAAGTTACCGTAATAAATATCCGCCAGCATTTGTGGCAGGTGCTGCATTTCTTCTGGAACGCGCTCACTGCTGCGTATTTCTTTTGCCACTTTTTGAAAGATGCTTAATGCAATATTTTCCGCGATGGCACGCTCGCTTAGCGAGGCTTGACCACGCCTAAACAGTGACTGAATTTCATCACGATAAAACAACGCATCGTTGTAGCATTCCTGATAGTTTTCAGCGCCCACGTCTTGGTTCACCTGCCAAAGGCTTTGCAAAGTTGAACTGGCATCATCCGCTAATGATTCCGGTAATGGTGCTGGCTCATAGGTTCTAACATCCAATGTATTGAAAAGTAGCATGGATGAATAGGCTACAGTGGCCCTTCCCGATTCAGTCACAATCACTGGATGGGGAATATTCTCTGGGTCAAGACACTCCTGAATGGTTTCCACAATATTATTGCAGTACTCATCCAGTTGATAATTCATAGAATGCGTATGGTTGCTGCTTGCACCTTCATAATCCACTGCTAAGCCGCCACCAAGATCCAAGTAGCCCATAGGAGCGCCTTGCTCGATCAGTCCTGAATAGAAACGACAGGCTTCCATGACACCCATTCTAATATTACGAATATTGGGTATTTGTGACCCCAAGTGGCAATGCAATAACTGCAAGCAATGCAACATATTGGCTTGCTTTAACTCTTCTACAACCCGAACCAATGAGTGGGTCGACATGCCAAAAATAGAGCGATCGCCACTGTCTTCATTCCAATGGCCATCCACTGTCACACTTGAACGAATACGCACACCCAATAAAGGTTCGATACCCAAGGCTTCACTGCGTTCAAGAATGATAGGGAGTTCTTTCAAGCTCTCTAAAACAAAGATGCAGTTTATGCCCATTTCTTTGGCATAGAGGCCAAGCTCTATAAATTCTGCGTCTTTATAGCCATTGCAAACAATCATGCTTTCATTGTCATGCAACTTGCTTAAAGCAATAATCAGCTCTGCTTTACTACCCGCTTCTAAGCCATGGTGATAGCGACTGCCAAAGTCCGCGATTTCTTCAACCACGTGACATTGCTGATTCACCTTGATCGGGAAAACACCACGATAAACATTGCCATATTGGTAGCTTTGTATTGCACGAGCAAAAGCCTCATTTAGCGCACTGATGCGAGCATCCAATAGGTTTTCGATACGCAAAATAGCAGGCATTTCTAAGCCGCGTTCTTGCATACCTTCTATGATTTGAATTAGGGGTACAGATACCGTGTGGTCTTTGAAGTCCACTTGAACTTCTAGTTCACCGTTATCCGATACTTTGAAGAAATCACAACCCCAATCATTAACACCATAAAGATCGGCACTGTCTTGTGCTGACCATGGTGCTTCATGCGGGGGCGCAGCGAGCGGTTTTGTTCGCACTCAATCGTCCTCGTATTCATTGCCAAAAAGCTGTGTATTTTTCACCAGTGGCCATATAAAGCCGCTTATCTCTGGTTCCAGGCTTGCGCGCTTTCTGACTATGAGAAAACGCTTGGGCTAAACTCGCATAAATCCTCGAAGGGAAAAAAATGTGCGCGCATTTTAAGTACTGGCTTTGTTTTTACAAGCTATTTTTCAATGATTTCTCGAAATAATGACCGCTTTAAAACAGTTGTTTTAAAAACGTAAAAGAAGCACAACATAACGTTGTTTATTTTGAATTTCCGCCCAAGCTATAGGCTATCATTGCTTATCTGTTCATGAGATTAGCAAGTTAAGGACACTTGCTCAAACCTGGTCCGCAGAGCCACTTTTTTAAAGTTAAAACTGGCTGGGTATTTCCATGCTTTGCTCATATAAGAAGCGAGCAAACTCTGAAAAGCGATCTAATTCCTTTAAGTGATGTGGCTGCGGCACGATGAAGCGACTATCACCAAAGTCTTTTTTATATTGCTCGCCAAAAGCGGTTTGATGGAAATTAACCATCCACGTTTGTATATCAGCAAAGTGATCGAGATTACGCAATAAGATGTAGTGAGCAACCACTGGCTCACTTCGATACAAGATGCGTACATTGCGCTGCAAGCCATGGGCAATCAACTGCAAGTCATAGCCAGCGACAATGCCTGCCTCTTCGCGACCAGACAATACTTCATAAATGATATGGTCAACCTTGCTTTGCTGTTCAAACACCCAAGCATCGTCCTTCTCTAATAGAGGAAAAATGAGTTCATCCCGGGCGATTTCACTAACAATGTCATAGGCTTCTGGAATCAGTATGTTATGTCCTTTCAGTTGCTTTAAGTCAGTAAAATCACTTTGCTTAGAAACAAACAACACCGCATCCAAGGTTTGCACACTGGCGGCGACCAATTTAAAACCAAACTTCTGCCTTAATAACTGCGCCAAACCAGCTGAGGCAAATGCCATATCAATCATGCCTGACTTCGACATGGCGATATAATCACTGTATTCCATGGCGGGTTTGAAATTCGCTCGCAAGCCCTGCTTATTAAGATACGCAAGTACACTTTTATATTTGCTATGCAAAATGGCCGGGCTGGCGTAAGGCTCTTCCGTCACAGAAAAAGCCGAGACGTTATAAGAATAACTGGCCAAGAGGAGCAATAATGGGAGAAGGAGGAATCTCAATGGATAATTCCGCACAAATATTGAGGATGAAATAAGTATAGCGGAAATAAAAAAGGACCGATATGAGCGGCCCTTTTACACACAAAGCAATATGGTGTCAGATCTAATTTAAGCAGTTAAACGCTTATATTTATCCATTAGCTCGTCGTGAGTTTCTTCATTTTCTGGATCAAGCGGGATGCAATCTACAGGACAAACCAACTGGCACTGGGGCTCGTCATAGTGACCTACACACTCAGTACATTTGTTGGGATCAATTTCATAAATCTCTTCCCCCTCAGAAATGGCTTCGTTAGGACATTCTGGTTCACACACATCACAGTTGATGCAATCGTCGGTTATCATCAGTGCCATGGTGACAGCTACCTCTCAGGCAATAACACATTGGATATGGGATGCATTATAGCGCCAAACACGGGCTTTAAAATGCATCAAATCAACTTAATAAGCTTTAGGAGAGTTACGTTAGTGCCCGTAAGCTTGGATCAGAGCTTGCTCAACAGCAGGATGTACAAACTTCTTCACATCGCCTTCTAAGCGAGCGATCTCACGAATTAATGTAGAGCTAATATAAGAGTGGCGCTCGTCTGGGGTTAGAAACACGGTTTCCACTTCTGGCGCCAATGCACGGTTCATATTGGCCAATTGGAATTCATATTCAAAGTCCGATACAGCACGTAAACCACGTAATAACACCTGGGCGTTTTGTTCTCGTACGAAGTGCGCAAGTAGTGTATTGAAGCCAACGATTTCCACATTATCCAAGTGACCGAGTACCTCTTCTGCCAGTTGGCAGCGAGTATCTAGATCAAATAATGGTTTTTTGTGCGGGCTATCCGCCACTGCAACCACAATATGGTCAAATAGCTTAGAGGCCCGAGTCACTAGATCGGTGTGGCCATTGGTAATGGGATCGAAGGTACCCGGATAGATAACTCTGGTCATTAAACTTTTCTCTGAACCATTGTGAAGGCGCATGTTACCGAAAAGGCGGCAGCGCCTCAACTTGAGCTCTGTCTATTAAAGACGTCACATCTGTAAGATGAGGGCTGACAAAATAACGGGGATTATGCAGACGTCAGGGACTGAGCCAGTTTCTTCGCCTGCTTCAATGCCATGGCATAAATGGAAAGCTGGGGATTCGCGCCAATACTGGTAGGGAATACCGAGCCATCAATGACGTACAAGTTATCCGCTTGGTAGAATTTCGCATTATTATCCACTACGGACTGGCGTTCATCACCACCCATAGCGCATCCACCCATCAAATGAGCGGTCATAATACGTTCTCGATGTTTTTCCATGGGCAACGCATCAATCATCTTACGACATTCAGCCATGGTCTTGGCATAACCCGCATCATGGTGTAACGGCATAACTTGCTTCGCTCCTGCAGCAAACTGAGCTTCAGCCATGGTGTAATGAGCATGTTTAAGTCCTTGCCAAAGGTAGTCGGTAATGGGGTAATCCAATATCGGCTTGCCACCATCATCCAATTCAACCGTACCGCCTTGACTGCCTTCATGAAAGCCATCGCGCAACAAGGCAATCACCACCTGCATATTAGGTAAATCCGCCATTTGCTCACTCAGATCCAAACCGTGGAAACCTAGAATCTGTGAACTCAGCGCAGGCTGCAATGGTGGCACTTCCAACTTATAACCAATGCCATCTCGATCTTGCCATTGAAAGTGGTCACTGTAGATGGATTGCGGGGCACCATAAAAACCATTTACATCATGAGCCATACTCGCAAGGCTGGCGTTAACCGGATGAATGGTGGTGCGTTTACCGATGCGTCCATGAGGGTCTGGTGCTTGCGAGCGCAATAACAGTCCAGGGTTATTAATGGCACCACCGCTCAAGACAATGGTCGGTGCTTTGAAGGTTAAAGTAATGCCTGTTGGAGTTTGACCGTCTGCTTTTAATGCACGACATTCAACCGCATCGACTTTGTGTTCAGAAAAATGCAGTTTGTGGGCACTACAGCGGTAATACAAACTTGCACCGTTTTTTAGTGCTTCAGGCACTGTGGTCACCAACATGCTTTGCTTGGCATTGGTCGGGCAGCCTGTTCCGCAATATCCTAAATCCCAACAGCCGGCCACGTTACGTGGAATAACGCCCCAGCTCCAACCTTGCTTTTCACAACCTTGCTTTAAGGTATCGTTATTCGCATTCGGTGGCATGGCCCATTTAGAGACGTTTAAACGTTGCTCCATTTGCTCAAAATAGGGTGCCATCTGCTGTTGCGAGGCATCTTCAATACCAAATTCTTTTTGCCAAAAGTCTAATGTTTGCGGCGGAGTACGAAAGCTAGAGGTCCAATTAATCACAGTGGTACCGCCAACCGTGCGTCCTTGGAAAATAGAAATAGCACCGTCTTTAGTGCTACGGCCACCACTTTCTTGATACATATTTGCAGTGGCTTCTAATTCATCCATGTTGAAATTATCAGAAGTATACAAGCCGCCTTCTTCAATCATAACGACTTTGAGACCAGCCTGTGACAATACTTCTGCCGTTACGCCACCGCCGGCTCCAGTGCCCACGATGATGACATCTGCTTCTATTGTTTCGTTCTGCTGCTTTAGTCCGGCGTCGTGTAAATCCCAATTTTCACTTTGCGCGCGAGTTTTGAAAATATCTTGAATTGCCATTGCGCACCTTAATTATTATTTTTAGTAATTAGAGTATCTGCATACGGTGGACCTGGATAACGGGCTAGTTGCCAACCAATGGGATGACCATAAAAAGTTGCTGCCATTAGTTTGTTCAATCCGTTGTATGCCATATTGAATAATTCGAAACCACTGTCTCGCCAGCGATTCAAGAAATTGCTTATTTCGTCGTCATTGGCGTTTTTCCATTGACTCCATACACCCGTTGTTAAGCCCCGGCTTAATCCAAAGTTCAATAGTGTTAATAAATCTTTAAATTGCTTTTGATTATGTGGTCCAAGATTAAAGATTGCAGTGTCAATATTTTTTAGCATACTGTTTAAAACAGTTTCACGCTGTATTGGATCTTCAGGAAAATGCCCCTGTAACATAACCGGGGCAACGGCAATAATGAATTCACGGTCTTTTGCACGTAATACACGATAATTAGAGTTAGCAGGTAACGACTCACTGCAACCAGTTAAAGTTGCAGTGATACTAGTTGCTGTCAATGCGACCGTACTAGTCGCTCCCAGCTGTAAAAATTGGCGACGATTCATCATAGTTATTTTTATTCAGATAAAGTTCGTTTAGCGAATCATGAATTTGTATATAAGTTTATGCATCGTGCGGCCATAAGGCGCATGCACCAAACTTCCTAGATTAATTCGACCTTTTTTATGCACAGACTTAGCATGACTTAGCGATAAGAAACCTTCTTTGCCATGATAAGCACCGATACCAGAGTCACCAACTCCACCGAATGGCATATCATCTTGTGCAATGTGAGTTAAGCAGTCGTTTATAGTGACACCACCTGCATGGGTGTTTTCTAAAATAAAGTCTTGCTCACGCTTGTCATGACTAAATAAATATAATGCTAACGGTCGCGGACCCTTGTTGATGAATGAAACGACTTCGTTTAAATCAGAGTAAGGCAAAATCGGCAACAGAGGTCCGAAAATTTCGTCCTCCATTATGCTCATGTCTGAGCGAGTGTTTTCCACCAAGGTCAATGGAATTTTACGAGTTCCCGAAAAGTCTTCATTAGCATGATTTAATGGCTGGACTTGCGCGCCTTTGTCTTCTGCGTCTTTTAATACCGACGTTAAGCGATGAAATTGACGTTCGTTAACGATGGCCGTGTAATCTGGATTGTTTTTCAGCGTTGGATAACACTGCTTATAATAGTCAGCAATTTCCGCTTTTAATTCTGGAATCAGATCCTGAGGACATAGAATATAGTCTGGAGCGATACAGGTTTGACCAGCATTCGTCGCTTTACCAAAAATAATGCTTTTGGCTGCCGCTTTAATGTCACCTTTTTGCGTAACGATACATGGACTTTTTCCACCCAATTCTAGCGTAACAGGTACAAGATTTTTACCACAAGCACTCATCACGTGACGCGCAACGGCAGTAGATCCTGTAAATAGCAAATGATCCCAATGCATACTTGAAAACTCTGCACCCACTGCTGCTTCACCTGACATGACAGCGACTTGTTCCTCGGGGAAATATTTAGCCAACATGCGATAAAGTACTTCGTTGGTATAGGGCGTGAACTCCGACATTTTAATCACAGCGCGGTTACCCGCAGCCAACGCCGCCGCCAGTGGTGCAACTGCTAGTTGAACAGGATAGTTCCACGGCACCATAATGCCCACAACACCTTTTGGTTGAAACACAACTTTATTTGAAGCAGGTGCAAATAGTGGATTTACATGACGCTTGCTGGGCTTCATCCATTTCTTTAGGTGCTTGCGGTTGTATTTGATGCCCTCCAAAGAGACCATGATCTCCGCAATCATGGTTTCGCCTTCGGCTCGGCAACTGAAATCTTTGTTTACTGCCTGGCAAAGCTCTTCTTTAAATTCGCGTAGTGCATCTGCTAACTTGTCCAAGTCTTGCTGACGTTGCTTAGCGCTAGGATAGGGTGCATCTAAATACGCCGACTTTTGCTTGGCAAAAATGTCATGCAAGTACGTCAACTGCTGCTGTTCGTCTGTTAATTGAGCCGCTGTTGCTACCATGTGAGCACCTCTTTGATTGTTTTTTATACGTGTAATTGGTATTATTAGAGTTATTACTCTAAAGGTCAAATATATTTTATCTGATTGCCACGCAGGGCATCCCTTGCCAAAATAAGGTGATCTAACGGAAAGGCTGTATATGAAGACTCGTGATCGCATTATTCAAGCAAGCTTAGAATTGTTTAATGAACAAGGTGAGCGCAATGTCACCACCAATCACATTGCCTCTCATTTGGGCATTAGCCCAGGTAATCTGTATTACCACTTCAAAAATAAGCAGCAGATCATTTTTGATATTTACCTTGAATACGAAGCTAAAGTGGATGACAACCTTAAATTGCCTGCCGGTCGTCAACTGACCGTCAACGATAAACTCATATACCTACAAGCGATCTTCCAAGGCTTGTGGGATTACCGTTTCATGCATCGCGACCTACAGCATCTTTTAGCGAACGATCCTGAATTGCATAAACGCTATAACGCCTTCTTTAAACGCTGCTTGAAGAGTACACAAGAAATCTACTTTGCCATTCGCGAGGCAGGAATTATCAGTGCCAACGACGAGGACGTTCGCGCATTAGCGCTGAATACTTGGATCCTTGTTACGTCTTGGTTTGGTTTTATGCACACAAACTTATTGGTAGATAAAAACCAAAAAGAAAGCCAAGAATTATTGAATAGCGGCATCTATCAAATTTTCGCATTGGAAAAACCTTACCTAACGGAAGATTACCAACAGCCAGTCGCTGATATCGCCAGTCAGCTTGCGAAATCACTGCACGAGCTGAGCGACATAGGCTAGCGCTACCTTCTTGTGAATGCGCCACATGACAGCAAGTGGCGCGCTTCGACATAACCCAAATAGAGAACTAGTCGTATACTAAAAACCACTATTTAACGCGCTTGGCTGCACGGAACCGCAGCTGAAACGATGAGGGAATACTCCATGAAGCGTTATATCATCGTCGGTTTAACCGTATGGCTAAGTTTCACATCAGTCTATGCATTAACTCTGAACGGCGCCGCACAATTCAATAGACTATCTACATCCTTATATTTGGCCGCCCTATACTTGCCCAGTAAAAACAATGATGCTCACGCTATTTTAAAAAACGAGCAAAGGCAACGCATGGATATTTACGTGCTGAGCAATGAGTGGCGCCCCCGTCAATGGCAACGTCAATGGCTCAACGACATCAGCATTAGCACACCGCCCAAGCAACTTGAAAAGATGAAAGACTCGGTTCATGACTTTGCGCAATTGCTGCCTGCGGCTTTAGTAAAAAACGATCACATCAGTATCGAATTTTATCCAGACAAAGGCACGTCCGTTCGCATTAACGGTGTTCTATTTTTGCAAACAGATGATCGCGATTTATTTCAAAGCTTATTGAGCATTTGGATCGGTGAATTACCACCAAGCCGTCAATTTAAAAAACAAATACTAGGAGAAGATCTAGAGCAAAAATGGTTAAGTTTTTTGACAGATTTTCAACCCAATAAAAAACGTATTGCGATGGCAAATAGTTGGAAGCAAGATCAAGATGAAAAAACGAAATTACTTAAAGAAAAGCAATTACAATTAGCTGCTATTAACGCTCCTATCACAGCTGAAACAAAGCAAAAAAGCATACCCAAACCCAGATACGAATCCTTGACAGAAGAACAGAAGTCAACATTTCGCCAAAACTTTTTGTTGAAGGATTTAAATTGGCGTTTGCACAAACGCATTTATGATTCGGTCCAACCGCCGGCATGGATCGTCAATCGCTTAGCAAAGGGGGAAATCGTTTTTCGTTTTAAACTGGATCGAAACGGTGCGCTGTATGATCTGACAGGCGATAATAAAGGTATGCCTGTGATGCTTGTCGCTGATGTACATAGAGCAATAAAACGTGAGATTCCGGGCACCGCAATCCCAAGTCAGCTTGATGGTGAAGCATGGCAATTTGAATTACGCTTTCCCATCAAGCAAACACTTGGCGATATTATTCAGCCGCCCAAAAAACCCCGCTTCATGTTAGGGCAGGCCAACTAATCATGACGCTGATTGGTTTTGAAATAGGCGAAGAAAAACCTGTCCTGCTTTTTTCTCTCGATGCAAATGCCAGTGGGCAGGCAGATTTAAATCGGGGACAGTTAATTCGCTTTCGATGTAAATCCAGCCATCTTCTTTCAATAAATCCTTATCTTGAATCGCCTGTAAACAGCTTGGTAATAAGCCTTTATTGAACGGCGGGTCTAAGAAAATTACATCGAAGGCTTGCTCACAGTTTTGCAAAAATACCAAAGCATCGGTTTGCACCACATCGGCATTGCAAGACAGTACTTGGCAATTCTCTTTCAGTTGCTTCACGGCTTTGGCGTTTTTCTCCAGTAAAACCCCGTGCTCTGCACCTCTGGACAGGGCTTCAAACCCTAGCGCCCCTGAACCAGCAAATACATCCAAGACATGAGCGGCGGGAATATACGGCGCCAACCAGTTAAAAAGGGTTTCACGAACGCGATCTGTGGTAGGACGTAGACCTTCAATCTCAGGGAAACTTAAAAGACGAGAGCGCCATTGGCCGCCAATAATACGCAATCGGTTTGGAGTTTTTTTAGCCATAATTTATTGATTCGTGAGCCACTTTTCGGTCAATCGTTTAAAGCGCTTTTCATCCCAGTCTTGCAGTTGATCAAAGCTTTGCTGGAACGCCATAGCCGTGTGATCAAAGGTATTGTGTTTGGCTAAATTATACGCCAAACGAGCCGCAGTACTGGTCTGCTCAAACAAGGTTTTACCCAGCTTGCGCTTTTCCCGCGGCATAATACCGCTTTCTAGCCAATCTTCCATGGCTTCATCGCGATAAACTGGATTTTGAATCAATAAACTGGCATTGCTTTTTCCCATGTACAAACGCACTTTCTGACCTGGCATTTGCCCAAGCACATGGGCAAACATGCGTAAATCCAGTTGCTCTTCAACCGTTAACGCAGGTACTAACCTATGAAACTCTACATTCGCTTTCTTGATCACCGATGACTCTTGATTGACCAACAAATTGGTCTCTGCTGCGGCATAGCGACTGTCTGGCAATAGTTTTTCCATAATGATTTGTGCCGCGGGTAATACGAGATCGCCAGCGATGCTGGCATGTAAACGCTGTGGATGCAGATAATGACGTTGAAATTGCTGCAATTCAGCACGGGTTATCAGCCCCAAACTGGTTTGATCACCCTGGGCGGGACCGGCATACGGATGCTCAGGATACGCCTGCTTCCACAGCTCATCACTGGCTTTCGACGTCACCGCTTTGTATTGCTGGATTTTTTCTTGCGCTAAATCTGGACGATAAAGAATTTCACTCAAGCGAGCCAGTTGCGCGTTTAATCTTTCTGGCTGAGCCGGCAGCTGCACCGCTACTTGAATATAGTCACTGGTATGATGCACCTGAGCGGTAATGCCTGCTTGTTGCAGCTCATCCTGCAAGGCTCGGCTTAACAAATAACTGATACCCTTGCGCTCATCATCAAAGCCAAACCCTGCTTCATACCAAAGCTGAATCTGTACATGATCACTAAACATGGGACTAAACCAAACCTTGCTGCCAGAATCCGTATTCCACACACTGATATCCAACTTGGGTGGTGATGGCAGCGCCACTTCCGACTCTTTTGGGGCGGTGGCGGTTAAAAGTACAATCAGCAAAATACTAACGGCGATTAAGATATTATTGAGGGTGGTACGTTTCAGCCCTTGTGCCATGAATCCTGTCCTAGCTCTAATTGGGTGAAATTGACCGCTTTCGATACTGCTTCCTAAAGGATGTAGCGGAATTTTTATTGGAATACTGATAGCATAGCCGTTTTTTTAGTACTAGGTGAACTCATGTTCGGTTGGGGAAAATCCAAGAAGAAAGCTGACGACAAAACCAGCCCATCTCAAGAGCCATTAAAAGAGAATAGCGACGTTGTTGCCGAACCTTCGCAAGAATCGGTAGTGGAAGAGACCACCACATCAGAAGAAACGGAAAGTACGTCCAGCAAAGGTTTTTTTGCGCGTATTAAAGCAGGCTTAAGCCGCACGCGTTCAGGATTAAGCGAAGGGCTTGGCGACTTGCTACTGGGCAAAAAAGAGATTGATGAAGATCTATTAGAAGACATCGAAACTCAACTGCTCATGGCGGATATCGGTATCAACGCCACACAGGCCATCATTGACGATTTAACCGAACGTTCCAGTCGCAAAGAGCTGAAAGACAGTGAAGCCTTACTTGAAGCACTTAAACAGCATTTGAAAGACATTCTTGAACCTTGCCATGCGCCTTTGGAAATCCCACAAAGCGACAAGCCGTTCGTCATTCTCATGGTGGGCGTCAATGGCGTAGGTAAAACCACCACCATTGGTAAAATGGCCAAGCGTTTCCAAAGCCAGGGTAAAAGCGTGATGTTGGCCGCCGGTGATACATTCCGTGCAGCCGCCGTCGAGCAATTGCAAACCTGGGGCGAGCGCAACAAAGTTCCAGTTGTGGCTCAGCACACAGGAGCCGATAGCGCTTCTGTTATTTATGATGCGGTTCAGTCTGCACAAAGCAAAGGTGTGGATGTGGTCATTGCCGATACCGCCGGCCGTTTGCAAAACAAAGCCAACCTCATGCAAGAACTGGAAAAAGTAGTGCGCGTTATGCGCAAGCTGGACGACACAGCCCCTCACGAGGTGATGCTAGTATTGGATGCTGGCACCGGTCAGAATGCGCTAAGCCAAGCCAAAATTTTCCAAGAAGCCGTTGGCGTAAGCAGTCTGACATTAAGTAAGCTGGACGGTACAGCAAAAGGCGGTGTGATCTTTGCCATCGCTAAAGAATTGCAATTGCCGGTTCGCTTCATTGGTGTTGGCGAGCAAATCGACGATCTACGACCTTTTAATCATGAAGAGTTTATCGAAGCCCTCTTCGCCCAAGACGAGTAAGGAAACACTATGGCCCATGTTCGCTTTGACCATGTGAGTATGAGCTACCCCGGTGGCCATCAAGCCCTTTTAGATCTCAACTTTGAGGTAGAACAAGGGGAGATGGCCTTTTTGACCGGCCATTCCGGTGCAGGTAAAAGCACCTTGTTAAAGCTCATCATGCGCATGGAAAAAACCACTCAAGGGCAGATCCTCGTCGATGGCGTCAACCTCAACCGTTTACGGGCCTCACAAATTCCCTTCCATCGTCGCCGCATTGGTGTGGTCTTTCAAAACCACCAGCTATTATTTGACCGCAGTGTTTTTGAAAACGTCGCCCTACCCCTGCGCATTAGTGGTTATTCCAGTCGAGACTTAGAACGTCGCGTACGCGCGGCTTTAGATAAAGTGGGCTTACTCGACAAAGAAAAGCAAAATCCCATTGAGTTAAGTGGTGGAGAACAACAACGTGTGGGCATTGCTCGCGCGGTGGTGAACAAACCCAGTTTAATTCTCGCAGATGAGCCAACCGGTAACCTAGACCCAAAACTATCAAAAGAAATCATGAGCTTGTTCGAACAGTTTAATGATGTGGGCGTTTCGGTACTGATTGCCAGTCACGATCTCAATCTTATTGGTCGCCTGCCCTATCGCGTGATTGGCTTGGAAAACGGCAAAATCATTGGTGAGCGTCCACCGCAAACTCAAGAGGAGGCCCCTCGTGAGTGAACAAAAAACCGCGCCTAAAATCAGCAATCAGCAAAGCAAAATCACCGCACAAAGTCAGTGGCAAAGCTACATTCAGCACCACAAGCTGATGGCAAAAGACAGCTTGTCCCGACTGTTAAAAAGTCCTGCCTCGAGTTTTATGACGTGGCTAGTACTGGCCATTGCTCTGTCGCTCCCCATGACATTGTATGTATCCCTAGAGAATCTTAAGCAGTTGAGCAGTAGCTGGGACCAAACCAGTCAAATGAGTGTGTATCTGAAAAAGGGCACTCTTGAGCGTTTTGCCAATAACATCGTCAATGAACTGGAACAAAAACCCGAGATTCGATCTGCGGAATACATTAGCCCAGAGCAAGCCCTAAGTCAGTTCAGTGCCAGTACTGGTCTGAGCGATGTGATCTTAGGCTTGGACGACAATCCATTGCCGGGCGTCATTACCGTGATGCCCAATTTAGATAGCCAAAATACCGAAGCGTTGGAAGCGCTGCAGCAAAGCATTCAACAAATGGCCTATGTGGATAGCGTCTCGTTAGATGTCATCTGGGTTCAGCGCTTATATCAGTTCATGGAATTAGGTCAGCGTCTAGTCTGGGCCTTGGCCGCCCTGTTAGGACTGGCTGTGCTACTCATCATCGGTAATACCATTCGCCTTTCAATAGAAAGCCGCCGCGATGAAATATTGGTGGTTAAACTAGTGGGTGCGACGGATGCCTTTGTGCGTCGCCCATTCCTTTATACCGGGCTTTGGTTTGGCCTCGGCGGTGGCATCATCGCGTGGATTTTACTTAGCATCGGCTTATATTGGCTGTCAGGCCCTGTGGATAACTTAATTAGCCTGTATGGCAGCGACTTCCAACTGAAAACGCTAGGGCTAAAAGACAGTCTATTACTCATCTTTGATGGCGTCATATTAGGCTGGTTAGGGGCTTGGCTCGCGGTTTCCCGCCACTTAAGCACGATTGAACCCAAATAAGAAAAACCTGTCTTTCATGATCTGGCATCAACTGCAGGGCGTACAATGTAGGCATACTCACGGGTAAAAGCGATGCATTGTTCCATTTGGTGTACACTGATTTTCAAAGTTATCCACAATGGAACTTCTACTGGAATTGGCGCTCATATTAACGAGTGCTAAAATAGCATTGTCGGTTTACAAACACCTGTGCGTATTGCAGGATAACCAAACAGAATTAAAACTTGTTCTTAATAGGAGAGCATTATCAACATGAGCACTAGCTTAATGGCCCAAAACATCGCAAGCCTGTCACCCGGTCGTGACCTCGATGGCTACCTAAATGCGATCGGCGGCATTGCTGTGTTGAGCGCCGAAGAAGAGCGAGAACTGGCTGATCGCCTTTATTACGAAAGCGACCTAGAAGCTGCGCGCCGTCTTGTTCTATCTCATCTGCGCTTTGTAGTTCACATTGCCAAGAGCTACAACGGTTATGGCTTGAACCAATCTGACCTCATTCAAGAAGGTAACGTTGGCCTCATGAAAGCGGTAAAACGCTTCAACCCTGAGGTAGGCGTTCGTCTAGTGAGCTTTGCTGTTCACTGGATCAAAGCAGAGATTCACGAATTTATCCTCAAGAACTGGCGCATTGTGAAAGTGGCCACCACAAAGGCTCAGCGCAAATTGTTCTTCAATCTGCGTAGCGCGAAAAAGCGGAATGGCTGGTTGAACGAAGCTGAAGCACACAAAATCGCTGAAGATCTAGGTGTGAGTGCTAAAGAAGTATACGAAATGGAAGGTCGTTTGAGCTCCCATGACAGTACATTCGATAGCCCAGTTGCTGATGATGAAGATAGCGCTTATCAGGCGCCAGCTAACTATCTAGAAGACCATAGCTTTGACCCAGCCCTCGCGGTGGAGAATGAAAACTATGAGCAAGACAGTACAGCACGCCTACAAGACGCGTTAGTGCAGCTAGATGATCGCAGTAAAGACATCTTGATGCGTCGTTGGTTAGGAGAGCATAAAGCCACGCTTCATGAACTAGCTGACGAATATGGTGTATCTGCTGAGCGTATTCGCCAGCTTGAGAAAAACGCCATGAAGAAAATCAAAGGCATGATTGAAGCTTCCCACTGATAAAAACTTCGATCTTTGTTCATAAAGCCAGCATTCGCTGGCTTTTTTATGCCATCAGAGCTTATGCGTCTCCTCTACTTCAGCACGATCTCGACCATTGTTTTTAGCTCGATATAACGCATCATCCGCTGTTTTCATCAATTGTGTTCGCGTTAATCCAATACTTCCATCCCAATAAACCACACCAGCACTGGCAGTGACACACTGCGCAATGGGCGAATCTTGATGATCAATATTGAGTCTACGAACCTGCTCCACAATAGCTTGAGCCCACCACTGAACTTGGTTAGCGGAAACGCCATATTTGATCAATATAAACTCCTCACCACCAAAGCGTACACAACGGTCCAGTTCGTGCTCTCTGAGCCGCAGGAAGGCTTTGGCAACACGAATAAGGCAATCATCCCCCTTCATATGTCCATAAAAATCGTTAAAGCGCTTAAAGAAATCAATGTCGACGATAGCAATACCTAATCCAGTGTCTTGCTCTCTAGCACTTTTCATAAGCTGCTCGAAACGCTCCTCAAATTTGTGGCGGTTTTCGGCTCCGGTTAACTGATCAGTGTGAGCAAGATCCTTTAGAAACAGATTTTTTTGATAATTAGCCTTACGGTGCGCGTCAAAACTCACACTATGGAGACTACCCACTGTAATAATTAATCCCAAATACAGTCCGGCCTGAATAAAAACATCCGCACTAGCACTCACAAGCACCAAATAGAGCAGATAAACAAATAAGGCGCTCAAACCGATAATTAATTTTTGCTGATAAAAAATACTAGGAAGAAAAAATACAGCAGTGATAGCCAGCATCAGCGCGTTAAAATCCAGCCACTGACCCACCGAATGGTAAATCCAGTAAGAAAATACAATAGGCACACAAAGCGCAATCCCCATTAAGGTCACTAAAATATCGACGCGGTAGTGTTTATTACTGCGCGTCCAACATTGCATCAGAATCAATATAGGAATCATGGGAACGAAGCGCACTAGCAATATCAATAAAAGCTCTTGGCTTTGCCAGCCCAAGTCCGATGCATCCCAGAGAGTAAATAGAATCAGAGCGACTGAAGCCGCATAACTGGCAAGACGGGACTCGACGCTGTAGTCGGAATTGAACTTCCGGATATAGTCGGGACTATGCCGAATTGAAAACACCCTATGCTCCATACACAACAGCCATAGCTTAAGCATAGACCAGTAAAGTGCGTGAGGGCTTTACGGTATTAATTTCAGGCATAAAAAAACCAGCTACTTGAGCTGGTTTTTAAGAATTCGGATGGTGCCCGGAGGCGGAGCGGAAATCTGGGAACCACCTTCTCTACAACCCGCATGATTACTGAGTCGAGTTACACCGCCTAAACGCGAAGTGTACCAAAAGTGTACCAATTTTAAACTTAAAGACTGTAAAACCGTTAGGGAAACGAGCATGAATTCTTATCAATGCGAATACCTAGACCTTCTTAACAGGGGACTAATTGGGACAGAGGTCGGTTTCCAAGCCATCCGCGCTAGGAAAGACTATATAGATTACTTTGGAGCAAAGATTAATACAGGTGAGATTTACTACGCTCGTTCGTTAGAGAACAACTCATTGATCAACACAAGGGTTTCTCAAGAGAGCATTGAGAAGATAATAGCTCTGTTATTCACCAAGAGCCGAGCTCAGCTTAAGTTATTAGAATCCATTAATGTAGATGAAGACGAAGCGTTTAAGAGGCATCAAGCAGGTCTAAAGTACCTAAACAAGAAAGCCAAAGCTCATTAGCTCTGGCTTACAGTCATTTGTTTATGTGGCTAGCTCAGTAAGTTTTATCCTCAATCTGGCCCACAGCGCTTGATAGCTTAAAGGGCTTCTCTACAGTCTCTATTGAGCCATCCATATACTCTACTCTGATTTTTTGTACTATCAGCTGAATTGCATTACGGTGGTAAATGGCGTTCTTCCATTTAGGAAAAGACCAGCCATTAGCTTCTATCGGGCCTGTATCTTTTAGTATAGTTACTTTTTTACCGCGTATCTCTCCAGCAACAACGTCATTTACAGCATTAAGAGCCACAACCTCAAAAGTCACATATTTCATTGTCTTAGAGCTGATATTTGAGTAAGTAATCATCACTTCTATACCATTGGCTGTGTTTCTTTGACCAAAAATTGCGGACAAAGCAATAGGACTATTTAGTTTTCTAGCCTCTTTGATCTCTTCATCTGATGGTGGTTGAGATATAGATGCTATCCCAGAGCAAGAGCAAAGAAAAATGAGGAGGATTGAGAGAAAAATAGCTTTCATGCTGCAGGTCCTTTTTACTGGTACATACTCGTCGAATCTAATTTCAGTGCTCGTGCCTGTTTGAGTCTTTAACTTCTTTAGCGCTAGCCTTAAGGTCAATTCGCTCAATTAGCTTAGTGAGGATATCATGTACACTAATAGGGTATTGATCCGTTGCAACTTCGTTACTTTTAGTGCCAAATATTCTTAGTGCAACTTCAGATTTCAGTCTATGCTGCTCTTCTATAGGCAAGGAGGACATAAACGGATCCATCGCTTTAAGATCCAAAGAAATTTGTAAGTACTTATTCATCAGTTTTCTGTGTTTATCTGACTCTCGCGCAAGATATGCAGCAGGTACGGAGACCAATACGATAAAAACTAGTCTAAAAATAGAGTTTTCCCATTTGAAACTGTCTAAAGTAGTTTCATATAAGGAATAGGCAGTGACAACCGCAATAACTACCATAAATATTAAAGAGGTCGTTCTAAGCCAATCGGCTGACTTCTTCTCAACACTTGCGCTTTCTTCGTAATTACCGGCGACAATTGTCTCAGACATTGTCTCTATCAGGCTGTCGACTCTAGCTTGTTTTTGATTCAAGCTTTCTTCCGCTTCGACGAATTGCTGATCTACATCCTGAATAGTCCGACTTGTCTTGTCTGAAAGTCCATCAAGCTTTAGTTCAACTTCTTCCAGTTTCCTGCGAAGCTCTGCTTCTTTCTTAGAGTGTACTTCTTGAGCAAGCTCCAACTCTTTTAGTAGAACATCATAGTCAGACTTCAGATTCTTATCTTTAGAATCATCACTGGCCAAGTGCTCTCGTCTTGCTCTAAGCTGTGAAAGATTAGCTTTATCTTTGTCCGAGCCTGTATAATTAAAGGTTACAACGCCGTCTGACAATAATAGCTTAGCCTGCTCAACTCCATTTTTTAATTGATCGCATACAAAGCGCACACCATCATCATCACTATAAAATGAGTCGCTCAGTACTATAGATATAGCGAAAATACGATCCAAGATCGCTTTTGCTCTGGGCTGCAAATTTTCAAAGGTTACTTTTGCGTCAATTTGCTTTCTAAATTCTAAATAATCTTTATCATAACTCGCCAGAAGGCTTTTCAACTTCGCAGGCACTTCTCGGTTATCCAGATAACCTTTTAGATCTCTAATAATCTCATTCAATTCAACAATATGAAGAGCCAATTGTTCTTTGATCTTGCCCTTTTTTTCCATATTCATACTCTTCCTAAGCTATCTCTGATCAAGACCTTACACTTGACTGAGAACCCTTTCAATTGACTGTTAAATCACAGCAAGCCGTTCTTGACTATATAATTGCTAGGTCAGCTCCAAAAACACAACCCAATAGCCGGCCTAATCCAAACTGAACCAGTTGATCATAATAAGCAGAAATGACACATTGCATTTACTACACTTGCAACCAATCTCTCTTCAACAGATCTAAGCAGACTAATTCGGTAGTGATATAGCCCTCATAATCGTCATCCGACTAACACCGTATTCTTGAGCCAGTTTAGATTTACTCAATCCTTGCTCGTACTTAGAGCGAATCTCAGCGATCTGCTAGTCTTGGAGACTACGAGGCTTTCCACCTTTGCGCCCAGTGCGCTCTCGGCCTGATTGAAGTCAATCAGGCCGAGAGCTGAATCTTGAGACTTACATAGCCAAGTAACCATTTTTAGTCACGTGTGTTTAAAAGCAAATCAATCATGCAATTGCTAAGCATTCGATCGCAACTTAACAATCTTGATCGTTGTTTGGCTAATCTAATTACTTTCTGAGTAGCTTTCTTTCAGACATAAAAAAACCAGCTACTTGAGCTGGTTTTTAAGAATTCGGATGGTGCCCGGAGGCGGAATCGAACCACCGACACGAGGATTTTCAATCCTCTGCTCTACCGACTGAGCTATCCGGGCATTCAGCTGAGGCGTTGCCGCGCTGAGGTGGCGTATTAAACCTTCAATTGGCGTTGGTGTCAACCCTGACTCTAGAAAAAATCTGCTTACTTTTCAGCCACTTAGTGATTGACGTACGATTCACTTATTCACTGGGTGGGACATAGCCCTCTGCTTGATCGACAGCCTCTCCAGCGAAAAACTTTTTCATTTGGTCTTGCAAGTATTTTCGACTCGTCATGTCCATCATATTGAGATGCTGCTCATTGATAATACGTGTTTGGTGCTCCATCCATTCATGCCAAGCTTGTTTGCTAACATTATCATAAATGTCCTGGCCTAGAGGCCCCGGAAACGGTGGCTTATCAAGCCCTTCCAATTCTTGCTTTAGACGACGGCAGTTTACTGTTCGACTCATAATTGCGTCTCCAATAGTTTTTTTACAGGAGCGGCCAAACCTACATTGGCACCCTGCTGAAGGGAATACCAGAGTTGATCGCTCTCGTTGATCGTATTTGGTTTTCGTTCGATATCGATGCGTATCGGCTTGATGTCCAAATGGTAGTGACTGAAGGTGTGACGGAAGCCTTCAAGTTCGTAAACAGCTTTAATGTCGCAACCTTGCAAAAACGGCAACGATAGAGCGTCATCATTTATGGATAGTTGAGGAAAAATCCACAACCCTCCCCATATCCCAGTACTCGGCTGCTGCTGCAACAATATTTCATCATCATGACGAACTAAAACCATTTGCGTAGTTTTTACAGGCTTATCTTTTTTCGGCTTACTATTGGGAAACTCTTTGACACGATTCTGAGCATAAGCTTCGCATTGCGCGTGAAGCGGACAAATCTCACACCCAGGCTTACTACGAGTACACAGCGTCGCCCCCAAATCCATCATGGCCTGAGTATAATCTGCCGTGCGTTGTTGAGGTGTATAGCGCTCTGCGATATCCCAAAGCTGATCTGCCACTTTTTTATTTCCGGGCCAGCCTTCCACTGCATGAAAGCGCGTCAGAACGCGTTTAACGTTGCCGTCCAAGATAGCAGCGTATTGCCCCATACTAATGCTGGCAATAGCACCTGCGGTACTGCGCCCAATACCGGATAGACTTTCTAGCTCAGCAACCGTGCTTGGGAAGACGCCTGCATATTTTTCGACCACAGTTTGAGCACATTTATGCAGATTACGAGCCCGAGCGTAGTAGCCAAGTCCTGTCCATAGGTGGAGCACTTCATCTTGCTCTGCTGCAGCCAAGCTTTTTACATCAGGAAAGCGCTGCATAAAACGCTGGTAATACGGAATAACCGTGGTGACTTGGGTTTGCTGCAACATTATTTCAGAAACCCAGACGCGATAAGGCGTTTTGTTGTGCTGCCATGGAAGATCATGACGACCGTGCTCATCAAACCAGGCCAGCACAGCGTCGCTAAACTGCTTCGACGTTTTTGCAATAGAATTCATTGAGATGGTACTTCCATTAGATTGCGGCAAGCCTAACGGATTACGTAGGGTTTTATAAGAGGGATTACATCAAATTTGCTTGTAAAGGACGTTGAATAAACCGTTCGAGCTCGTCTGACGGCATAGGACGGGCAATCATAAAACCTTGGCCATATTCACAGTAGTTGGATTTAAGAAAATCGATTTGCTCTTGGGTTTCAATTCCTTCTGCCACAACCTGTAAATGCAGTTTGTGCGCCATGGCGATAACCGCTGCTGTAATTTCCATATCATTTAGATCATTGGGGATATCCATAACAAAACTACGATCGACTTTAAGAACGTCAATCGGGAAGCGCTTAAGATAAGCCAAAGATGAATAACCTGTACCGAAATCATCAATGGCAATAGAAATACCCATTTCTTTAATCTGACGCATCGTGAAAATGGCATTTTCTACGTTATCCATCAGAGTACTCTCAGTGATTTCAAACTCCAACACATGCACTGGACATTTTGTTTGCTCAAGAATTTCTTGTAATTTACAAATCAAATCCGGATCACTAAATTGACGCGCCGACAAGTTAATTGCGACTTTCCCATCTTCAGGCCAGATACCAGTATTAATCATGTACTTCACCTGCAAGCAAGCTTGACGAATAACATGCGCACCAATAGGAACAATTAAGCCACTTTCCTCAGCAATAGGAATAAAACGATCTGGTGGAATCATGTCTTTGCCTTCTGGCTTCCAGCGAATTAGAGCTTCCGCCCCGACAAAGCGACCGCTATGCAGTTCGATTTTTGGTTGATAATAAATAATAAAGTCTTCTGGATAGTCGATGGAGTGACGTAAATCTTTTTCAATTTCTAGATATCCCATCATTTCTTTATTCATTTCTTCACTAAAGAATTGATAGTTGTTCCGCCCCATTGCTTTGGCCTGATACATGGCCATATCAGCATTACGCATTAAGGTATTTACATCGTCACCGTCTGTGGGTGCCAAGGTAATACCGATACTCACTGTATTGATGATTTCCTGATTTTTGACCATGATCGGGCGGCAAACTTTTTTCAATATTTTTTCAGCAATGTGTCGCACGCCATGGGTATTTTCTACATCATTGAGCAGCACGGTGAACTCATCTCCACCGATACGGCTCACAGTATCGCTTTCACGCACACTATTTTCTAAACGACGAGCGGTTTCCTCCAAGAGTACATCGCCAGCATCGTGACCCAACGAATCATTAATGCGTTTGAACTGGTCTAAATCTAAAAATAATAATGCGACAAAGCTCCCTCGTCGTTTACTCTCACTGATTGATTTATGCAGTCGGTCTTTGAATAGTCGACGATTCGATAGTCCAGTTAAAGGGTCGAAGAACGCAAGATTTTCCATTTGTAATTGAGCAACTTTCAGATCGGTAATATCACTGATGGCCCCCATGTAGCCATAAATTTCACCCTGACCGTCGTACAATACACTGGCTTCTATGATGGCCCAGGTTATTTGATCACGATTGCGTTCAAAACCGACTTCAACGACAAATTCTTGATGATTTTCGATGAGGTTTCGCCACGCCCTCACTGCTGCGCGACGATCCTCTTGGCGGATATGACTTAACCAGTGCTCCAATGTCGCATTGGGCTGCCGAATGCCTGTAATGTCAGACCAACGATTATTGACATAGGTAATATCGTGTTTGAGATTAATCTGAAAGATTCCGACAGGGCTAAGGGAAGCGAGTTGTCTAAACTTTTCCTCACTAGAAGTCAGGTCACTACGCTCTTGCTCGATCTTACTGAGCATAGAGTTAAACACATCAACCATTTCGCCTAATTCGTCTTTGACCTCTCGTTCAGCGCGCAAGCTATAGTCTTGTTTACGAGTGATGTCTCGCGCTGTAGCAGCGATTTTCTGAATTGGCTTCACCAATAGATGCTGCAGATATTTAGCCAATGCTAGAGACAGCAACAAACTCAATACGGTGACCATGACAATGAAAACCAATTGTTCCTGCCAACGCTGAGCAAGCCAACCAAGATTCAAATTCATATACAGCGTACCAATATTGAGGCCGTCCAATTCTATTGGTTCGTATATTTCCAGCAGGTTGGTACCGATACTAAGCTCAGATTCTTGTGGTTCGTCTGGACAGGGTTTTTGGTCAAGATGAACAAAATGGTGATACGCAAATACGGAGCCGCTGGCATCATAAATACATGCCATTGAGACGTTGGGGTTTTCGCCCAAGGCTTTCAAATTGGCCTCAGCCTGACGAGCATCACCAAAAATCAAGGCAGCGGTCGATCGATTAGCAACAATAGCCGCAAGGATACGCATATCCTCAGACACGTTTTCAATTTCTTGCAATCGGTCGTATCGAACCAATGCATAACTGGTCAACATTACCGCGATAACACTGGTGAGTAATATGGCGCCAATTAATTTTGTTTTAAGGTGAAGTTTAGACAACCACATTAACCCTCACTCCCGCGATAAATATGAGTCGCTACCTCGAGTAAGTTTGCTGCAAAGGTGAGTCTCGCCTGTTTAGCCAGATTTAGGTTGATATGCAAGCGTACCCGTTGATCTTCAATGACGAAGACCACCATACCCTTTTGGTGATTTTGCTGTCCGTCAACGACGGTCAAGATCGGTGTTTGTTTGAGCTTACCTTCTAACTCTTTGGCGCTGACGCGCTCAGGCTCAGATAAAATTAGGAGTTGGCAATTAGTGACTTGGTCTAACGAGCTTATTTGAATGACCTTAATGGGTTTATCCGCGACAGAGCGCCCATTTAGTTTGCTTAGATTACCACTGTAGGAATCAGGACCTAATTGGCAAACAGTAAATGTTTGTGTCTCATCAAGACTGGGAGGCCAAAATACAAACTTGCTGATTTGGTATAAATAGGCTGCTTTTACCTGATCTTCTTTAAGGTCGCCATAAGACGCGGAAGCGAGCACAAGCATTAGCACCAACGCCCCTATGGGAATATTTGTAGCAGCTCGCCAACCCTTGGCCATAAATGACGTTATCCGGAAATTAATCTCGTACGAAGAGTGGGATACTTCCTGCAATCCCCACTCTTAGAGATTAGGCGGTTTCGCTGGGTTAAGCAAACCTAATATGGGTACTAACGACGACTTATAACTGAACGCTATTAAGTTTAGAAATGGTTTGATCGATTCCCTCTTTTTCGATCTGTTCACTGAACTGAATGCGATACGTCTTGATAAGGCTCAATCCGGCAATATTCGCATCGTAAACCAACCAGTCCCCATCATCATTCTGATAAAGGCGGTATTGCAGACGAATAGGACTACCACTGGACATCTCAATTTCGCTGTTGACGATGGCTTTACTGCGGGTCTTGTTAAAGCGAGTTTCACCATACGTAACGGCTTGCCCTGTGTACGCCTTGAACGCACCTGCATAGGTTTTTACCAATAAGCGTTTAAAACCAGTAATGAAGTCCTGCTTCTGTGCTTCATCGATATTGTCCCAGTTATCACCTAACGCCAAGCGCGACATAAGGCGCTGATCGATAATGGGCAACATGTGAGTTTCTACCAGTTTCATTAGAAACTCTGGACCTTGTTCCAGCTGATCCTTGTTATCAAGAATTTGCTTAAGAACGACATCAGCCACTTGTTTCACTGTCTCTTGCGGCTCAGTACTGCTTGCTTGGGTATGACCTAGTGTCAGGCACAACATAACCAAAATGGATAAAACCTGTTTCATCTTAATCTTCCTTAAAAAATCAATAACTGAAGTTTAATTACCTAATTGACTGAAATAAACACTAAAAAGCTCAACGGATTGATCCATTTACTAGATCAATTGCGCCTTATCCAAAGGTCACCGTGTTTTTGAAACCCAAATGCCAACAGTTGATTCAATCTCTCGCCTTCATCACGAATAAGCAAAGTAGCGTGTTCTTTGTCGGCCCACTGACTCAAACGATGCACCAGCTGCGTTGCAACGGTGCGGGCTCGAGTAGCCTCACGTACTAGAATACGCTCTATATGCAGGCCTTGATCACTGCGTTGTAATTCACATAGCGCAACAATGCGTCCGTTGAATATACCCAATGCAACCGTCGCTGCCACATCACCTGCCATAATGGCAACATAGTCTTCTGGACAGTCTGGTACATTCCAAGCGTCAGGCGCGTCTTGCAATAACTTACGTAAATCGGACGTTTGCTGGGTTGTCGGCTGATCAGTGAGCCAATCAAGATAAACCGGCACGGCCGCTCCTTGCTATCAACTTGAAGAAGAAAGCGAGGCATTCTACCCAGCTCAACAAGGATTACCAATTAATTCCCCGAGTAACTGCTGCGCTCCTCAAGGGAAATCGCTATAATGGGCGCTTCATTTCATTGCCGCGGAGATCACCATGGCGCAGCGCACAGCGTCTGTTGAACGCAATACTTCAGAAACAGAGATCAGCGTAAAAGTAAACATAGATGGCACGGGTAAAACCCAATTCGATACAGCTATGCCTTTCCTTGAACACATGATGGATCAAATCGGCCGTCATGGTTTAATTGATCTAGATATTGTGTGCAAAGGCGATAATCACATTGATGATCACCATAGCGCAGAAGATACCGGTATTACACTCGGTCAAGCATTTGCAAAAGCCATTGGCGATAAAAAAGGCATCCGTCGCTATGGTCACGCCTATGTTCCATTAGATGAGGCGCTAAGCCGCGTTGTAATCGACTTTTCTGGTCGTCCTGGCTTGGAATACAATATTCCGTTTACTCGTGCCAGCATTGGCGGGTTTGATACTGAATTGTTTTACGAGTTCTTCCAAGGCTTCGTTAACCATGCTCAAGTAACGCTGCACATTGATAACTTAAAAGGTCATAACGCTCACCACCAAATTGAGACTGTATTCAAGGCGTTTGGTCGCGCGCTACGTATGGCTTTGGAAATGGACCCTCGCATGGAAGGGGTGATTCCTTCGACCAAGGGTTCGCTGTAAATATGAGCAGTAAACAATGTGCCGTTATCGATTATGGTATGGGCAATTTGCACAGCGCCAGCAAGGCGCTGGAGCATGTCAGCAACAATACTGAAATCATCGTAACTTCAGACCCTGAAACCATTTTAAAGTCTGATCACGTAGTGCTGCCTGGTGTGGGTGCCATGCGCGATTGTATGGCCGAAATCAAACGTTTAGGCGTTGATCAAGTGGTTGCCGAAGTAGTGAAAACAAAACCTTTGCTTGGCATTTGTGTGGGCATGCAAGCTCTTATGAATCATAGTGAAGAAAACCAAGGCGTGGACTGTTTAGGGCATTTCCCCGGCGAGGTAAAATTCTTTGGCCGAGATCTAGAAGAAAACGGTGAAAAACTAAAAGTTCCACACATGGGCTGGAACCAAGTTCAACAAATTGCGCACCCAATGTGGCACAACATAGAAGACAATAGTCGCTTTTATTTTGTTCATAGTTTTTATGTGGAAGCAGAGAATCAGGAACACGTAAAAGGCCGCGGCCACTACGGTAAAGATTTTGTTGCTGCCATAGCAAAAGACAACGTATTTGCGGTGCAATTTCACCCAGAAAAAAGCCACACATCAGGTCTTCAGCTGCTACAAAATTTCCTTCAGTGGGATGGACAGAATTAATTATGAGCTTAGCGAAACGTATCATTCCTTGTTTGGATGTTGATGGCGGTCGTGTCGTTAAAGGCGTTCAATTTGTTGATATCCGCGACGCCGGCGACCCTGTTGAAGTAGCCAAACGCTACAATGAGCAAGGCGCCGATGAAATAACATTTCTGGATATCACAGCAAGTCACGAAGGACGTGAAACTACAATTCACATGGTAGAAGCCATTGCTGAACAAGTTTTCATTCCATTAACAGTGGGCGGTGGTATTCGTAAGCTGGAAGACATTCGCAACATGCTAAATGCGGGTGCGGATAAGGTATCCATTAATAGCGCTGCCATAACCAACCCTGACTTCGTTAGAGAAGCTGCCGAGAAGTTTGGCAGCCAATGCATTGTCATTGCCATTGATGCAAAAAAAGTCAGCTCTGAAGGTGAAGCCAATAAGTGGGAAATTTTTACTCACGGTGGCCGTAAACCGACGGGCATCGACGCCATTGAGTGGGCAGTAAAAATGACACAACTTGGCGCGGGTGAAGTACTACTGACATCAATGGATAAGGATGGTGTGAAAACCGGGTTTGATATTGAACTAACACGTGCCATCAGTGAAGCTGTGGACGTGCCGGTAATAGCTTCTGGCGGTGTGGGTAATCTCCAACATTTAGCAGATGGTGTAACAGAGGGCAAAGCCGATGCGGTTCTTGCTGCCAGTATTTTTCACTTTGGTGAGCACACTGTCCAAGAGGCCAAGCGGCACATGCAACAACAGGGTATTGAAGTTAGGTTGTAATTTCTTAGCTTAAATTTCTTGCAGACGTTTTCTTACGTCTGATAAGTGACGACGTGAGACCTGAATCTCGTCGTCCAAGCCTTTCATTTTTATTAACGACTGGCCGTCTTCGGTTTTTTCTAATCCACAAATATACGCTTTATTCACAAGTGCACTACGATGCACACGAATAAAGCGGTCGCCGAATTCTTCCTCTAAGCTTTTTAAAGGTTCATCAATCAATACTTCTCCATCTTCGTAAATGACGGAAATGTATTTTTGGTCCGCACGAAATACCTGAATTTTCTCTACTGGAATAAGCTCTATTCCACTGTGAGTTTTGGCGCTAATGTGACTTCGGCTTTTATCTTGCTGGAATATTTGTGTTTGCGCCTTATTAAGCTTACTTAATTTCGAAAAGGCATGTTGCAATGCATCCGAGCTAACTGGTTTAACCAAATAATCCACTGCGTGTACTTTAAACGCCTGCAATGCAAACTCATCATAAGCGGAAGTAAAAATCACCGCAGGCGGAGTCTCTAATTGCGATATATGCCGAGCTGCTTCTAATCCAGTCATTCCCGGCATCTGAATATCCATTAATACACAATCTGGGGCATATTGATTGACCATTTCAACAGCTTGGACACCATTTTCAGCCTCCGCTAAAACATCACCCAATTTCAGCTTGGCAATAAGGCGTTTTAACCGGTTACGAGCCAAGCTCTCATCATCCACGACAAGAATATTCATGAAACTATCACCGGATATTCAATTATCATTTTGTATTCCTGATCGCATTGCTCAGACTGCATTTTCACCGAATCACCATACAAAGCCTGCAGACGATGCTCGATATTTTGCAATGCCATTTGGTTCCCTGATTTCTTATTATGATGATGATTGCAATACAAACTATTAACGACTTCAACGCTCAGCCGATGATCGGTAGTGGTTGAGGCTATAAGCGTGATATTTACCTTGATATAACCTCCATTCGGATCAGGACTAATTCCATGATAGATGGCGTTCTCAAGTAAGGGTTGTATGGTCAGAAGTGGAATTTTAATGTTGTGGGGTGCATCCACAGCCCAATCACATTGTAATCTTGGACCCAGTCTTAAACACTCTATGTGCAAATATTTCCTGCATAAGGCCAATTCCTCCGCCAAAGTCACTTCCACTCCCGCTTCCTTTAAACTCGCTCGAAACAACGCGCTCAGGTCCTCTACCGCCTCCTCAGCCGTGTCTGGATCTTCGTGTATAAGACTTGCAATAATATTCATGCTGTTAAATAAAAAGTGGGGGCGTATACGACTCTGTAAAGCCTGTACTCGGGCTTGCAATTCACTTCGAGCATGCAGGCGATTTTGCATCTGTACGTAAAAATAATGCATTAATAGAGCAGACAAAATTGCGCTAATAATGACATTGCGTACGATCCAATCCACGCCCAATGGTTGATAAAACCATTGTTCCATCCCCCAACGAGACAAGATACTAATGAGCAAATTGGTCATTACTACAATGATGAAAATAACGAGCATCAGTGGGTTAAGGGACAACGGCGGGGCCAATTCTCGAAAACGGCACAGTAAAGCAGCACAAACCAACACTACCCATTGCACATAAAATGCTAACAACCCAAAGCGCTGCCAACCAAACTCTTCCAAGTTGCTAGAAAGCAAAATCAATACAATCACCAAGGACTGACTAAATAGAGTCAGACCCAATAAACTGCGCCCTTGGCAAAAATCAGGCAAAAAATCGCTAGCGTCTATTTTGTTATGATCGATCATATAGCTCCCTATCAGGGCTATAGTCTCGCTTATGCAGATAATTGCCACAAGTAGGCCATGTGTATTTTGTGGGCATGGCTGCAAACCGTTATAATGTCGGGCACTTTCGGTATCAGATTTTCAGCATAGGAAATGACATCTATGAGTCAGCCCACCAACTCCGCATGGGGTGGTCGCTTTAGCGAAGCCACCGACGCCTTTGTTCAACGCTTTACCGCCTCTGTTGAGTTCGATCAGCGCATGTACGCACAAGACATTCAAGGCTCAGTGGCCCATGCCACCATGCTGGCAAAAGTCGGGGTACTAACCGAGCAAGAGCGTGACGACATTATTCAAGGGCTGACAGAAATCAAAGCTGATATCGAAGCAGGTAACTTTGAGTGGTCTATCGAGCTTGAAGATGTACACATGAACATCGAAGCCGCTCTGACCAAGAAAATCGGTATTACTGGTAAGAAATTACATACGGGTCGTAGCCGTAATGACCAAGTAGCCACAGATATACGCCTATACATGCGTGATGAAATCGATCACTTAAGCAGTGAGATTACACGCTTACAATCGGGCTTGATCGAACTAGCAGAGAAAGAAGCGGATACCATCATGCCAGGTTTTACGCACCTGCAGACGGCTCAACCTGTGACCTTTGGCCACCATCTTCTGGCTTGGAACGAAATGCTAGAGCGTGATTACGCTCGCCTACAAGATTGCCGCAAGCGTACCAATATCATGCCTTTGGGTGCAGCTGCTTTGGCGGGCACCACTTATCCCATCGACCGTGAAATGACCGCTGAGCTTTTGGGCTTCGATGCACCCACTGAAAATAGCTTGGATAGCGTATCCGATCGTGATTTCGCGATCGAATTCACGGCGGCAGCATCTACCATCATGATGCACCTAAGTCGCTTCAGTGAAGAATTGGTACTTTGGGCCAGCGCACAATTTAATTTTATCGACCTGCCTGATCGTTTTTGCACAGGCTCGTCCATCATGCCGCAAAAGAAAAACCCTGATGTACCTGAATTAGTACGCGGCAAGGCCGGTCGTATTTTTGGTCATCTAATCAGTTTGCTAACACTAATGAAAAGCCAACCATTGGCCTACAACAAAGACAACCAAGAAGACAAAGAGCCGTTGTTCGACACCATCGACAATGTAAGCGGCAGCTTGCGTTCGTTTGCAGATATGATGCCTCATGTGAAATCCAATAAAGAAGTGATGCGTGAAGCCGCTTTACGAGGTTTCTCTACGGCAACAGACCTAGCAGACTACTTGGTGCGCAAAGGCGTTGCTTTCCGCGATAGCCATGAAATTGTAGGCAGTGCGGTTGGCTATGGCGTTAAAACTGGTAAAGACTTGGGCGAAATGTCGCTTGAAGAACTTCAACAATTTGGCGAGATGATCACTGAAGATGTATTCGATGTTCTGACTTTAGAAGGCTCGGTTTCCGCTCGTGACCATCTAGGTGGTACAGCACCAAAACAAGTTCTTGCCGCTGCGAAGCGTGCTAAAGAAAGATTAGCCAATCGTTAATTCTTTTTTAATACAATTGAACAAAATAAAAAAGGGACGCTGCAGCGTCCCTTTTTTATGAGCGTAAACCTAATAAAAGTTACGCGAGCTCCAAAATACCATCCATTTCTACGTCAGCATTTTTAGGCAGAGCAGCGACCCCAATGGCCGCTCGAGCTGGGTAAGGCTGTTCAAAATATTCCGCCATGATCGTGTTTACTGTAGCGAAGTTTGATAGATCGGTTAAGAAGATATTCAACTTGGCAATATCTTGAAGAGAACCACCCGCCGCTTCACACACTGCAGTTAAGTTATCAAACACGCGACGGATTTGTTGATCAATACCGCCTTCTACCATTTCCATGGTTTCAGGTACAAGCGGAATTTGGCCAGAAAGATAAACAGTTTGACCGACTTTAACTGCTTGGGAATAAGTACCGATGGCTTCTGGTGCCTTATTGGTATTGATGATTTCTTTCATTATTTGTATCTCTGTTTGAATTCAGAAAGGTCTCTATTTCTTACGCGTATTCTTCAGACGGGTAATCTTGGAGACTTTATTGTTCTTTTTCAACTTGCGCATAACATCAGCCAAATGCTTACGACCCGTTACACCAATTTGTAAACTCAAAACACTAAGTTTAGCGTCTTTATCGTCCACACTGATCTGCTCTAAATTGCCTTCCGCTTCTGTTACCGCTGCCGCTAGTTGAGCAATCAATCCGCGACCATTTTCGATCCACACGCGCAGGGTCACACTGAAATCTTCATCAATATGTTCATCCCACACTAATGGCATGATCTTGTCGTTCTGTTCAATCATGTCCAGCAGGTTTTGACAATTACTGGTATGAACAACCAGACCACGTCCAGCACTGGAGTAACCCACAATGTCATCACCTGGAATTGGGCTACAACAGCGAGCATAAGTGACAACACCACCCTCTTTGCCACTGATACTAAATATACCTTTGCCAAGTGCAGAAAAATTATTGTTTTCACCCAGAGCAAATTCGGCAATGCGCTGTGCAATATTCTGTGGTGAGCGGGTACCTAAACCGATATCAGCCAATAACAAGTTAAAATCTTTTAATCCAAACTCGCGTAACAAATGTTCAATGTGTTCTGGATCAAGATTATCCAACTCTATTTTGAACATGGCCAATGCACTGCTTAGTAAACGACGGCCAAGATTAATTGACTCATCGTGTTTTTGATTCTTCAGATAATGCCGAATACTGCTGCGCGCTTTACTGCTGACCACAAAATTAAGCCATGAAGGATTTGGTTTGGCCCCAGGAGCGGTAATGATTTCTACAGTCTGGCCACTGATAAGTTTGGTACTTAGTGGTGCTAATTGTTGATCGATACGACAGCCAACGCATGTGTTGCCCACATCCGTATGCACGCTGTAAGCAAAATCCACCGCCGTGCTGTCTTTTGGCATCTCGACAATGCGACCTTTTGGTGTAAACACATAAGTATCATCTGGGAACAAATCAACTTTCACACTTTCGATAAATTCTTGTGGATTTCCAGCGCGCTGTTGCAACTCCAATAAACCTTGCACCCATTGTCGAGCACGCTTCCCACCATTGGCTTCAGACTGAGCATTGTCGTCCTTATATAGCCAGTGCGCAGCAATGCCGTTGTGAGCCATGGCTTCCATTTCTTCGGTACGTATTTGTATTTCAATATGCACCCCACCCACACCGACAACGGTGGTGTGCAAGCTTTGGTAACCATTGGATTTTGGAATGGCGATATAGTCTTTAAAGCGACCAGGCACAGGTTTGTAAAAGTTATGAACAATACCTAACGCTCGGTAACAGCTATCCACATTGTCCACAATGATGCGGAAGCCATAAACATCCATAATCTGCTTGAAGGACTTTTTCTGTTCCTTCATTTTGCGATAGATACTATAGAGATGCTTCTCGCGACCCATGACTCGGGTCTTGAGGCCTTCTTCTTTTAATCGAGTTTTGAGCGCTTGATTAATCTTTTCGACCAGCTCACTTCGATTACCGCGGGCTGACTTCACCGCCTTTTTAATCATGTTGCTGCGCATTGGATGCTTGGCATTAAAGCACAAGTCTTCTAATTCAATGCGGATATTGCTAATGCCTAAACGGTTAGCGATGGGGGCATAAATCTCAAGCGTTTCGCCGGCGATACGACGCTTTTTCTCTGGCGGCATGGCACTCAAAGTGCGCATATTATGCAAGCGATCCGCCAGCTTGACCAAAATAACTCGAATATCTTTGGCCATAGCCATGGCCATTTTCTGGAAATTACCCGCTTGTTTTTCTTCTTGGCTTTCAAACTTGATATGTGTGAGCTTACTGACACCGTCCACTAACTCGGAAACCGTTTCCCCGAATTGGTCTTTTAAGGCATCTTTCGGAACAGCGGTATCTTCGATGACATCATGCAGCATAGCCGCCATCAAGCTTTGGCTATCCATATGCATTTCAGAAAGAATATTGGCAACGGCAAGGGGATGAACGATATAGGGATCACCACTACGGCGGAATTGACCCTCATGGGCTTGTTCGGCGTAATAGTATGCCCGGCAAACCTGATTGATTTGCTCGGGCTCTAGATAGCTGCTTAGTCGTTCGGCTAAAGCATCAATCGTTGGCAAGCTTGACACCTCCAGTTAAAACTTCACTACTAGAGAGAGTGCTGCCATTAGAATTACTCTTGCTCAGCAGCAGCGGCTTCAGCAGCAGCCATGGTAGCAGGGGTTACCTTACCTTCAGCAATTTCACGTAATGCAACAACAGTTGGCTTGTCGTTTTCGGCTGCAACTAGTGGCTCAGCACCTTGCAGTACGATTTGACGAGCGCGTTTAGTCGCCAACATAACCAATTCAAAGCGGTTATCTACATTGTCTAGGCAATCTTCAACGGTTACACGAGCCATGCTTTTCTCTCTTACTTTAATGATGGGACGTTTTTATCGAAATCCAAGGGAAACACAATAAAAGCTAATGCCCAATAAAAATATATTTATCGATAGTTTACAAAATCACCACTGGTTAAGCCAGTGTTTTAGCGGTTTTCACTGGGATCCAATAGTTGAGCAATCATAGCGCTATGACGAATACTCTGCAGAGGGGTTCTCAGGCGATTGGCCTTGAAAATACTCTTCAATTCATCCAGAGCCACTTCAAAGACATCATTAATCACAACATAATCAAACTCGTTGTAATGACTCATTTCGCTCACAGCTTCGTCCATTCGCCCTTTAATGATCTCTTCACTGTCCTGACCACGACCAGTCAGGCGCTGGTGCAGAGCCTTGCTGGACGGGGGTAAAATGAAAATGCTCACTGCCTGAGGCATCAAACGACGCACTTGCTGCGCACCTTGCCAGTCTATTTCTAAGATCACATCTTGGCCAAGATTGAGCTGCTTTTCCACCGCACTTTGGCTGGTGCCGTAAAAGTTACCAAACACTTCGGCGTGTTCTAAAAAGTCACCGGCTTCGATCAACTGGCTGAAAGTCGCTTTGTCGACAAAATGGTAATGCACTCCGTCTTCCTCACCTGGGCGGGCCGCCCGAGTGGTGTGACTAACACTAACATTGACGTGTTCGGTTTGCTCAATAAGGGCTCTTAATAAACTGGTTTTTCCAGTGCCACTGGCTGCACTGACAATATAAAGCGTACCTGCACTCATGAACTTCTCAAATTCGATGGCTTAATTGAACAATAATAGCAAAAAAGGCTTTGCCCCACACGACTTAAAGACCACTCCGTACCGTCGCTGCAAGCTGTTTTACATTCAATGGCTTGGCTAAGAAATAGCCTTGGCCTTCACTACACCCCATGACTTTGAGTAGATCGAGCTGTTCTTTATTTTCAATTCCCTCCGCTACAATACTGATTCCGAAGCCATGGGTCATACCCACGATGGCCTCAACAATCGCTTTCGCTTTCGTTTCATGAACCATGGCTTTGATAAAAGAACGGTCGATTTTCACTTCATCAATAGGCAGATCTTTCAACATGGCCAAGGACGTATAGCCGGTTCCAAAATCGTCCACACTGAAGCGTAAGCCTTCGGCCTTAAGCGCTTTGATATTGGCCGCGCTTTTTTCTAAGTTATTGAGAGTAGCCGTTTCCGTTATCTCAATTTGTAACCATTGCTTAAGGTTCGGCAACGATTCTATTTCCATCAACAACGCATCCAACATCATGCGACTATTAAACTCTACCGCTGAGATATTAATGGACACGCGCTCAATTGGATTGCCAAGTAAACGATATTGCTGAAGATCCTGATAGACCTGATGCACCACGAACCGAGAGATTTCATTAGCTATGGAATTATCTTCCGCCAAAGGAATGAATACATCAGGAGATATAAAGCCATGTTCAGCATGCTCCCAACGGATCAAGGCTTCCACGCCAACTAGAGTCTGATCCGCCAGTCGATATTGCGGCTGATAAACCATATTTAACCGGTTTGCGGCCAAATCTTGGCGTAAATCTCCTAAGAGTTTTTGCCGCTGATTTTCCAATTCCGATAACTGCTTATTGAAGAATTGGACGCTATTACGCTCGCGAGTCTTAGCATGTCCCAATGCATCACTGGCTGCCGCCATTAAACCCTTGGCCTGCCTAGAGTCACTGGGTCCCATGGCAACGCCAAGCGTGCAAGTAACTTCTACTTGCTGCTCATACATATATTGGTCAAACATTTGCCTGAGGCCTTTGATTCCCGCTTCAATTTCTCCCATGGATTTATCACTTAAGAAAGCGATAGCAAATTGGTCTGGAGGGAAGCGTCCCAGTAACACATGAGCACTGTAATGATCTTTCAGAGCCCGGGACAAACCCATCAGAATTTGATTGGCCTCGTTGAATCCCAAAGCACGATTTAAATGAGAGAAGTGATCGATATCGAGATATATCACAACAAGAGTCTGCTCAGGCTTGCGCATAGCCACCTTGCGTTCCAACTGCGCCGAAAACATGTGGTGATTGAGCAAGCCTGTCAGTGGATCAAACTGATTAAGAAGCTCGGAGGTTTGTACAGACCGCGAGACCATTGCAAATAGCAAAACGCTGGTAACCAACACAAAGAACCAGCCTTTAAATGTCTGAAGTTGACTGAGCAAAGCAATATCGTGGACCGCAGCTTGCAATGCCACATCTGAAAATAAGATCCACGCGCCGGCAAACACAGCATAGGTAATTGCGATTTTCAGAGCAGAAAAAAGACTAATCTTCATGTATAAAGCGAAAACTCAAAATTAAAATAGCCCTGCGCACAAGCACACCCTTATCTGAGCCTAGCATCTCTTCTGATAAGGGATTAATTTTCATGGTCAGTACAAATACTTTAATAAACTAGCATGGAATTATAAAAAATCGAGTTTTAATAACTTTATTCGATATTCTGAACTTGCTCTCGCATCTGCTCAATTAAGACTTTGAGCTCCACCGCGATATTCGTCGTTAGTGAACTCATACTTTTGCTGCTCAATGTATTAGCCTCACGATTAAGCTCCTGCATCATAAAATCCAATCGGCGGCCCACAGGCCCAGACTGTTCCATGATATGGGATACTTCCTTTACATGAGCTTCAAGGCGATCAAGCTCCTCATCCACATCCGTTTTTTGTAGCACTATCATCATTTCTTGCTCTAGACGCTCTGGCTCAACATTGACCTGTAGATCAGCCAATTTTTTCTGTAAATGCTCGCGCTGAGCTTGAATCAATTGAGGCATTAATCTTCGAACTTCGTCCACTTGCAGCTGTATGCCTTCTATCCGCTGTGTGAGAAATTGATTAAGTGCATCCCCTTCTCGCTGACTCATGTCCAGTAGACTCTTTATGGCTTCGTCAAAGCACTGCAAGGTTTGCTCTTCGATTTGAGCTTTATCTAATTGCGCTTCATTAAGGACGCCTGGCCATTTGAGGATCTCGAGTGCATCCAGTGCATTACCTGGACCAATGATACCGTGCACTTGATCGGCTGCTTGGTTGATCCGTTCAACCAATGCCTCGTTCAAAGATACGCCTTGTTGACTCATATCCGCTCGAAACTTGATGCTGACTTCTAGCTTTCCTCGGCTGAACACATTTTTCAAGCGCTCGCGTAATTTTGGTTCCAAAGCGCGCATAGAATCCGGCAACCGAAAATGTGGTTCCAAGTAGCGTGAATTTACACTGCGAATTTCAACACTATAGTGACCTAAAGGAGTTTCTAAATCCTGACGGGCAAATCCTGTCATGCTGCGCATTACACGATCCTCTAAACAAATAATGTAGAGTTTACAATCAGAAACATCATCAAGCGAATCAGATTCGCTTCTTTAAATCTTAACGCCAAGCCACGTATAATGCCCTCACATTCATTTTTTAGTTTGTGAGACATTATATGAGACCAAGTGGCCGCGCCCTGGATCAACTGCGTGACGTTAAAATTACTCGCAACTTCACTAAGCATGCTGAAGGCTCAGTACTAGTAGAAGTGGGCGATACCAAAGTCATTTGCAATGCCAGCGTGGAAAACAAGGTACCACCGTTTTTACGTGGGCAAGGCCAAGGCTGGGTAACGGCTGAATATGGCATGCTGCCGCGCTCTACCGGTTCACGCATGATTCGTGAAGCCGCCAAAGGCAAGCAAGGTGGTCGCACGGTTGAAATCAGCCGATTGATTGGTCGTTCTCTGCGTGCTGCGGTGGATTTAGAAGCACTGGGCGAAAACAGCATCACCATCGACTGTGATGTGATTCAAGCGGATGGTGGTACTCGCTGCGCATCTATCACAGGTGCGTGTGTGGCCTTGGCAGACGCCATCAATTCAATGATCGAAGCGGGTACACTAAAAGCCAGTCCTCTCAAATATATGATTGCCGCTGTGAGCGTGGGCGTATATGAAGGCCAAGCCATTTTGGATTTGGACTACCCAGAAGACAGCAATGCCGAAACGGATCTCAACGTCATCATGGCCGATAACGGTGGTTTTGTTGAAATCCAAGGAACCGCCGAAGGCGAGCCTTTCCAACCTGAAGAGTTGACGGCCATGCTGGATCTCGCTAAAAAAGGACTAGCTGAAATCACAGAGATTCAAAAACAGAGTTTGGCAAATTAATCCGGCCTCGGAGCATAGTTATGGACGTTTCATCGCAAATTGGTTTAATGGTGATCAATACCATTGCCGGTCTTTATTTGTTTATCGTCGTTCTGCGTTTTTTATTGCAGGCGGCTAGAGCAAACTTTTACAACCCTATCAGCCAGTTTGTGGTGAAAGCTACGGCACCTGTACTTAATCCACTGCGCAAAATCGTGCCTGGATTTGGCGGCTTTGATTGGGCCTCAATTGTATTAGCGGTTGTGGTACAAATGCTGGCCATTGGCTTAAGCCTGCTAGTAGCGGGTTATGGTACACCAGTGGAAAAGATCATTATCTGGTCGCTATTGGGTACTGTGGGCTTATTCTTAAAGCTATATTTCTGGGGCATTTTGATTATGGTCATTTCCAGTTGGATCGCACCGCAATCTAGCAACCCAGCATTAGAGCTTTTGCATCAGATCATTGAACCTGTGATGAAACCCATCCGTAAAGTCATGCCTGATATGGGTGGTCTAGATCTTAGCCCGATCATTGCGTTCCTCTTGATTAATATTTGCAATGTAATATTAGCCAACTTCGTCATGAAAACAGGCGCTCCAGGATTTATCATTGGCCTATAACCACGTTTTGTGAATTTGCCGATCGCTCGCGCAGTGGCTACACTGCGCGGCATCATAATAAATGGACCATTCAATGCCCCAACACATACCTGCTGATTCTGTAGGAATTGTCGAACCGCAAACCGCTGTCTTTGATGAGCCACTTGAATTAAAAAGTGGACGAGTTTTACCCAAATATGAGTTGGTATATGAAACCTATGGCACGCTCAATGAAGATAAAAGCAACGCAATATTAATCTGCCATGCGTTAAGCGGACATCATCATGCCGCAGGCTTCCACAGTGAAGACGATACGAAACCCGGCTGGTGGGATGCGTGCATTGGTCCGGGCAAAGCCATCGATACTAATCAGTTTTTTGTCATTTCTTTAAACAACTTAGGCGGCTGTCATGGCAGCACTGGGCCCACCAGTATCAACCCTGAAACCGATGAGCCTTATGGCGGTGACTTTCCGGTACTGCGTGTTTACGACTGGGTAACCAGCCAAGCGCGTTTGGCCGATCGCTTAGGCATCGAATGTTTCGCTGCTGTGGTTGGCGGTAGCCTGGGTGGTATGCAAGCCATGCGTTGGAGCATTCAATACCCTGAACGTTTAAAGCATTGTGTGATTATTGCGTCAGCGCCAAAACTGAGCGCACAAAACATTGCGTTTAATGAAGTCGCGCGCAATACCATCATGAAAGACCCTGAGTTCCATGATGGCCATTACCTCAAACACGATACCCTTCCCAAAACCGGCTTGATGCAAGCACGCATGTTGGCACATTTAACGTATTTAAGTGATGACGCCATGGGTGAAAAATTTGGTCGTGATTTGAAAACCGATGAAGTGAGTTATGAGTTCGTGCCCGAATTCCAAGTAGAAAGTTATTTGCATTATCAAGGGGAGAAATTCTCAACCACCTTTGATGCCAATACCTACTTGTTAATGACCAAAGCCTTGGACTATTTCGATCCCGCTCAGTATTACGATAACGACTTATCCAAATGCTTAAGCCAAGCCACGTGCAAATTTTTGGTCATGAGCTTCACTACTGATTGGCGTTTTAGCCCAGAGCGCAGTGAAGAAATTGTAGACGCCTTAATCGAAGCCGATAAAGACGTTACGTACGCCTGCATTGAATCGGAAAAAGGCCATGATGCGTTCCTTATTCCTATACCGCGCTATGTAAAAACGTTTGGCGCCTATATGAATCGCATTGCCAAGGAGGACATATAATGAGCACTCAAGTCCTCAATACCCAAGACGCCGATGCAGCAAATGAACTGCGTAGCGACTTACAAAAACTGCGTAGCGATTTACAAATCATCCAGCAATGGGTGCAGCCCAATAGCCAAGTACTTGACTTAGGTTGCGGTGAAGGCGCTTTACTTGCCTATTTAAAACATCACAAGCAATGCTTGGGCTATGGTATGGAAATTAATCCAGACAGTATTGTCAGCTGCGTTGAAAAAGGTGTTAACGTCATCGAGCATGACTTGAATAATGGCCTGAACCATTTCAAAGACGATAGCGTAGATACAGTTATTATGACGCAAGCACTACAGGCAGTTCGCCGCCCAGACTTGCTACTCGATGAAATGCTGCGTGTTGGACAAGAAGCCATTATTACTTTTCCGAATTTCGGTTACTGGCGTACGCGTTTTTATTTATTAAACAAGGGCCGAATGCCCATGTCGAAAACTCTGCCCTATAATTGGTATGACACGCCCAATATCCACCTTTGTACCTTTGGTGATTTTGAGCAGTTGTGCGGTGAAAAGGGATTGAGAATTTTGGATCGCACCGTGGTCGATAGCCAGCATCAAGAATCACTAGCCGCTCGCCTGTGGCCTAATATGCTAGGCGAAATTGCGATTTATCGCATTAGTCGCTAATCCATCTATATAGAGGTAATTGATATGCGTACCCTACTTTTACTTTGCTTTGTTCTGTTGACCGGCTTCGCGCAAGCAGAACAAAAACAAGTCTTTGGCGACTATGAAGTACATTACATGGGCCTAACCAGTAGTGAATTAGACGCAAAAGTCGCTCGTCTTTATGACATCCCACGTAGCCGCAATGTAGGCTTTTTAAATATAGCCGTGTTGAAAAAAGGTGTCTCTGACATGCCTGTGGCTTGGGACGCAAAAATCGAAGGTGAAATGTCGAATCTCATTGGGCAAAAAAGCGAACTAGAATTTAAACGCATTCAAGAAACCAGCGCATTGTATTTTATTTCGACCTTCGATTTCTATGACCAAAATATGTATCGCTTCCATATAAAAGTCACGCCGGAAGGCAGCAAGCGAACATTCGACGTAAAGTTTAATCAAAAGTTTTACCGCGGCGAATAACTGGTTCATAAACGGGCAGTATTTTACTGCCCCGCTTCCTTTTTTCTCCCACTCATTCGATTTAATAAGTTTTATCACTATGTCCAAGCAAACCATCGTCCTCGCAAGTGGCAATAAAGGCAAACTAGCAGAATTACAGAATGCCCTTGATGGCTTTGATGTAGAGCTTGTGCCGCAGAAAGAATTTGATGTTACTGATGTCGATGAAACCGGTTTAAGTTTCATTGAAAATGCCATTCTAAAAGCGCGCCACGCCAGCTTGGCAACGGGCCTTCCTGCATTGGCCGACGATAGTGGCTTAGAAGTGGATGCTTTAGATGGTGAGCCTGGAATTTATAGTGCGCGTTATAGTCAATTAGATCCTGTATTTAGCGAATCTGATGACAAGGATGAAAACAATAACCTGAAATTGCTAAAGCAATTAAAACATGTGCAACCGGAAAACCGCAGTGCACGCTTCCATTGTGTTTTGGCGTTTGTACGTCATGCCAAGGATCCTAATCCACTCATTTGCCAAGGTAGTTGGGAAGGCCAAATAGAGATCGAGATTTCAGGGGACGGGGGTTTTGGTTATGACCCGTTATTTTTTGTCAAAGAAGAAAACTGTACAGCCGCTCAATTAAGCAAAGAAAAAAAGAATGAAATAAGCCATCGCGGCAAAGCCATCGCGCAGCTCAAACAGGTCTTTCGTTTGTGAGCATGCAGTTACCGCCGCTTAGTCTTTATATTCACATTCCGTGGTGTGTGCGCAAATGTCCGTATTGCGACTTCAACAGTCATAAAGCGGACATGGAACTGCCGGAGCGTGATTATGTAACAGCACTGCTGGATGACCTTGACCAAGAATTGCTTTGGTTAAATGATAAAGGTATAGCGCAGCGTCCTATTCATAGTATTTTCTTTGGCGGTGGCACGCCCAGTTTATTAAGTGTTGAAGCCTATGAGCAATTATTTGCAGGCTTAAGACAACGCCTCATGTTTGAGCCCGATATCGAAATCACGTTAGAAGCCAATCCGGGCACATTTGAAGCAGAAAAATTTAAAGGCTATTTTGAGCTTGGTATTAATCGACTAAGCATTGGTATTCAAAGTTTTCAAAATAAGCAGCTGCAACACTTAGGACGTATTCATAGTGGTGAAGAAGCTGTAGCCGCAGTGCAACTTGCCAAGCAAGCAGGCTTTACCAACTTTAATTTAGATTTCATGCATGGTCTGCCCGAACAAAGCCTTGATGACGCCATGGCCGACTTGCAGCAAGGCCTTGATCTTGATCCAACCCACATCAGCTGGTATCAACTGACCATCGAGCCTAATACAGAGTTTTATAAGTTTCCACCTGTACTTCCCAAAGATGAAACCCTATGGGATATTCAAGAACAAGGACAAGCTTTGCTAGCTAAGCACGGCTTCAAACAATATGAAGTCTCTGCCTATGCGCAACCTAATAAGCAAGCCAAACATAATCTTAACTATTGGCAGTTTGGGGATTACATTGGCATTGGTGCAGGTGCACATGGCAAGTTGACCTTGCCACACGACGACATCAATGAAAGCCGCATTTATCGAACCGCAAAAACCCGCCTACCCAAAGACTACCTGAATTTAGCAAAACCCTTTTTAGTCAAGCGTGACAATATTGCAGCCGAAGATCGGGACTTGGAATGCTTGATGAATGGCTTGCGTCTGTTTGATGGCATCAGTGCAGAATTGTTTGAGGCCCGAACAGGTCTCAGCTTTGCACACATAGAGGGAAAAGTTCAGCAAGCTCAACAGCAAGGCTTACTGGAACCTGGCCGCGGCATTCAAGCAACGGCACAGGGTCAGCTATTTTTAAACGAACTACTTGAGCGTTTCTTATAACGCTTATTCGGCACCCGCTTCTTTCAATGCGTTGGCATATGCTTCACTATTGGCATGTTCGCTAATGATGCTCAATGCGGTTTCACCATTTAGGTTTGTCGCGTTAAGGTTATGTCCTTCCTCTTTAAAGAAGTCAACAAATTCAGCAAATGTTTCTTCTGTCATGTGCTGGTAAGCGCGGATTAAGTTGATGAAATCCACGTCAGTGCCGTCATAGCTTTTGCTATCCAGGAAGAAACGCATGTGCTCTTCTGTCCACTCACCACCAAATACTTTTTGCTTATCTTTCTTCAACATGTTGTGTCCTTGAAATATTAATTAATACGCTTATAAATCAAATCCCAAACGCCATGACCTTTATTCTCGCCACGGACTTCAAATTTGGTGAGTGGGCGAAAGTCTGGGCGCGGATGGTATTGGTTTTTACCCGCTACATTTTCATAGCCCGCTTGTTCTTCCATTACCTCAAGCATGTGCTCGGCGTAATTTTCCCAGTCAGTGGCCATGTGGAAAGTACTGCCCACTTTCAGTTTTTTACGAATGTTCTGTGCAAATTCAGGCTGAACAATGCGTCGTTTATGATGCCGTTTTTTGTGCCATGGATCAGGGAAGAACAATTGCATACCATGCAATGATTCATCTGGAATACATTGCTCCAAGACTTCAATAGCATCGTTTTCGAATACTCGAATATTGTCGATGCCTTTTTCATTCGCATCACGCAATAGCTTGGCTACGCCCGGTGTATGAACTTCAATACCAATATAGTTTAACTGCGGATTGGCTTCTGCCATTTCCACAAGGCTTTTACCCATGCCAAAGCCGATTTCTAGGACCACAGGATTGCTGTTACCGAACACGGCTTGGTAATCCAGCATTCCTGCATCAAGGGTCAAACCTTGCTTGGCGAATTGCTCAGCATAAAGCTCGCGCTGGGCAGGTGAAATACGACCGGCACGTACCACAAAGCTTTTAATGCGTTTGGCAAAAGGCACATCACTTGGCACGCCTTGCTGTGAGTCTTTCTGAGAATCGGACATGGGGTTTACCTATTTATCGGCTGCATCCAGTCGGATGCCCGCATATATTAACAAAGACCATGCAATCAAGAATAACACCCCTCCGATTGGGGTGAGCAGCGCAAGGCCAGTTAGATTAGTGATTGCCATCGCATATAGGCTGCCACTGAACAATAGTATTCCGGCAGTAAAGCACCCTGCGGCATACGCTAATATTCGAGACTGAGCACTCTGTTTCAAGCACGCGGCTAATAGCAAAATGGCAAGCGTATGAAACATTTGGTACTGCACACCCGTATCGATCCAGCCAAGGGCTTTTTCTGACAATAGGTTACTCAAGCCGTGGGCAGCAAAGGCGCCGATGGCGACACTGGTCAGCCCCAAAACAGCGGCAATGATAAAGAATGTACGATGGATATTCATAAGGGTGGCAAAGATACTGAGGTTGAGAAATATATCAAGTGGCGCCTTTCATATCCTTTAGAATATGTTTATATAGAGGGCAATAACTGAGGGGGTATTTGTGATTAAAACCAGCGTAATCAGTCTTTTCATATTGGCACTCATGGCGTGCTCCGACGCACCGCAAAGTGATCTGACCAAACAACAACAGGATACCGGCCAAGGACATAAGCAAGCGGCCATTGCTAGTGCCCATCCTCTTGCCACACAAGCCGGTTTAGATATCTTAGAAAAGGGCGGCAACGCCTATGACGCAGCCATCGCAACAGCGGCGGTGCTGGCCGTTGTTGAGCCCTATAGTGCGGGCATGGGCGGCGGTGGTTTTTGGTTGCTGCATGATGAAGCCACGCAACAAACTCGCTTTATTGATGCCCGCGAAAAAGCACCTTTGGCAGCCCATCGAGATATGTATTTAGATGAAGATGGCAATGTCATTGAAGACCTTAGCATCAATGGCCCCATGGCCGCTGGTATTCCAGGTCAAGCAGCGGCCTTTGCTCACATTGCCAAAGAATATGGCAATTTGCCATTGAGCACTTCTTTAGCAGCGGCCATTCAGCATGCGCAAAACGGCTTTCAAATCGACCGTAAATATCAAATCTTGGCGCGCTGGCGTTTAGATGCTTTACGTGACTATCCATCAGCAGCTGAGATCTTTTTACAAGACAACGACGTGCCCAATGAAAATCATGTATTAGTACAAAAGGATCTAGCCAAAACTCTCACGGCGCTGGCTAATAACGGTAAAGCCGGTTTCTATGAAGGCCCGGTAGCCAAGCAAATGGTAGACAGCGTGCAAGCCGCTGGCGGTATTTGGACACTGGAAGATTTGAAAAAATATGAAGTTGTAGAACGCGAACCCGTCACCAGCGAATACCGCTTAGCTAATCGCCAATATAAAGTAACCAGTGCGCCTCCACCTAGCTCCGGAGGTATCGCTATCGCGCAGATGTTTAACATGCTAGAAGCCCTAGAACAGCATCATGAAATCAGCTGGAGTGAATTGGACGGTGCCGATGAAATTCACCTGCTAAGTGAAGTCATGCGTCGTGCCTATTATGATCGTGCTCATTATTTGGGGGACAGCGATTTTGTACAAGTGCCTACCGACACGTTGTTAGACAAGCAATACGCAAAAAAAATCAGCAAAAATATTAAGCTGGGCAAGGCAACCAAAAGCGCTGACCTAGGCACTCAACAACAAATTTACGAAGGCTTTCATACAACCCACTTAAGTGTCATCGATCAGGATGGTAATCGCGTCAGTGCAACTCTCAGCATTAACCTACCTTTTGGTAGCGCTTATTTAGCAGAAGGAACCGGCTTATTATTAAATAATGAAATGGATGACTTCTCAGTAAAACCTGGTGTACCTAACGCATATGGTCTTGTCGGCAACGAAGCAAACGCGATTGCTGCAGAAAAACGTCCGCTCTCATCCATGTCACCCAGTTTTATTGAAACAGAAGACAAGATAGCAATTATTGGAACACCAGGCGGCAGCCGCATCATTACCATGGTGTTCCTAGGCATGCTCGAATATGTAAGAGGAAATCCTGTAGAAGACTGGGTTTCACGCCCCCGCTTTCATCATCAATATTTACCCGATGTCATCCAATACGAAAAAGACAGCTTAACTCTAGTGGAAATAGCGAGTCTAAAAATGAAAGGCCATGAGCTTAAAGAAATTCAGCGACAATATGGCAACATGCAAGCCATTCTTTGGGATAAAAAGAACAATAAGATTACTGCAGCCGCTGACCCTCGCGGTGTAGGCAGTGCAGAAGTGAGGCACATCAAATAGAATGGAATTTCTATTTTATCTAAAGAAATTCATAGGCTTTTGGTTAATGCCATTAAGCCTTGTGGTGGTCATGTTGAGCGTGGCCACTGTTTTACTTTGGCGCCAGAATAATCTTAATAAGCCCATTAAAACCGCTCGCGCCTTATTATCTTTAGCACTGCTGAGCTTGCTTTTATTTTCTTGGCATCCTGTTACCACCCCACTACTGCGCAATATTGAACAAACTTATTCTGGTTTTGATATCAAGCAGCCGGTGGATTATGTCATTGTTTTAGGCAACAAAGTAGAAAGTGATCCTTCTGTTCCGCTTACCAGTCACCTTTCCAGCTCCGCCACGGCACGACTCATGGAAGGATTGCGAATACTGAATGCTAATCCCAATGGCAAATTGATTGTAACTGGTTACGCTAGTGGCAATAGTAAAAGCAGTGCACAGGTCTATAAAGAAGTCGCCATCGCCATGGGAATAGACGAGTCACGTATTATCGCACTTGAAGAACCCAAAGATACCGTAGAAGAAGCCAATGCCGTAGCAAATGCATTAAACAATCATAAAGATCTGAATATCGTCTTGGTCACCAGTGCCAGTCATATGCCAAGGGCTATCATATTTTTCCAAAGCTACTTTCCTGATATACAACCAGCACCGACTTTTTTCATCGCCAAGCATACCGAATCTACAGATTGGCGATTTGATTCTGCCGGTTTGTTGAAAGCGGAAAGAGCGATCTATGAGTATTTAGGGCAAGCATGGCAATGGTTGACTCATTGACGAAAAAAAATCTTGAACTGGGTTCCTTTACCTAGCTCACTTTCAACATCAATCGAGCCATTTAAATTTTGGGTCAGCAATGTATGGATAATGGATAGTCCTAGACCAGTACCGCCTTCTCCGCGTCGGGTAGTAAAAAATGGGTTGAATATTTTTTGGCAAGTGGCTTCATCCATACCAATACCATTATCTTTTACGCTCACAGTAACATCGCCTGATTTACTTTGCTGAATATCAATTTGGATTTTGGCTTGATCTTGGTATCCGTCAACAAAAGCATGTATACAAGCATTACTAACGAAGTTAGTAATCACCTGTGCAATGGCCCCTGGATAAGTATTCACGATAAAGTCGCCACCTATTACGATAACCTCTGCTGGTATTTGTTTGGTAAGCGGAGTCAGTGTGGATACCACTTGTCGAACATAGTCAGATACATGAATACGTTCTTTTTCAAAGTGATTTTGATCCGCACTTGTTCGTTTAAAGTTACTAATTAACGTTGCTGCCTTGTTTAAATTGGAGTGGCTTAGATCGACGGCTTCCGTTGCTGACTCAATAAAGCTTTGCAGCTGTGTCTTGGTAATCGCACCCGCTGAAAAATCTTGCTGCAGTTTTTTCAATTGATCATTTAAATGTGTCGTTGCTGTGAGCGCCACCCCCAAAGGCGTATTCACCTCATGGGCAACACCACTGACCATACCACCCAGAGCTGCCAATTTTTCGCTTTCTACTAACTGCTGTTGTAATTGCTTCTGTTGTGCTAGTGCTTCATCCAAAAATCGCGTTCGCTCCGCAACCTTTTCTTCAAGATTTTGGTTTATGGACTTGAGTTGTTGTTCGTAATCCAAGCGCTGACGAGCGTTCAATACGCGGCCAAACAAATCCGATAAAACGCCAGAGAAAATAATTTCATCCGGCCGCCATTGGCGAGGCTTTCCGCGATGCTCATTGCAAATGATCCCCACAGTAACGCCATTGTGACGGATAGGAGTATCTAGCATTGAGCTTATACCCAGTAAATCAAGATAGCCTTTCGCGAACTCCTTAGTCTCGGGAGCATTCACAGCATCGTTCGCGGCAATCACTCGGTCTTCATCTAATGCCTTAAAGTAACTTGGGAAGTCTTCTCGCGCCAAGACTAAGCTTTCTTGTGGCGCGGCCATATCGCTGTCCATTAATAAGTGACATCGAATATGATCTTGTACGTCGCTGTCATATAACCAAATGCCGCTTCGATTAATGCCTAATCCTTCCATGGCCGCTTCTAGAATCAAGCGCGCAGCGGCGTCTAAATCACCCTCATCGATCACAGGGGATTTGCTTAAGCGATTGAGTATAGATTCATGAAACTGACTCATTGAATCATTATAGACCGTTATTCAGGAGGGGCTACTGGGCCTTATCTGCAGGCAAACGCCGATACAAACTGGGCGACATACCAATGTGCTTGACGAAAGCTCGACTAAACGCACTAACACTAGAAAAGCCCACTTCCGCTGCAATCACTTGGATTGACTTATCCGAAGCAGAGAGCAGTAGCTGGGCTTTATTTAACCTCACTTCTCTCACAATTTGGCGCCAAGTAATACTCTCTTTTTCTAGGTGACGGGTCAGAGTTCGTTCACTCATATGCAGCACTTGAGCTACTTGACTCTTATCCACAGACATATCGCCATTGGATAATAAGATGGTTGTTACTTTTTTACGAAAACTGCTTTCACAATCCGTTTTTCTCAATATTGATTGGTAGGTAGACTCAATGGCATTAGCGTTAAGCTCGTTGCTAAGCGGAGGCTTCACTGAAAGTTGCTTTGCATCGAGGCGAAGATAGCAAACATCTTGATTATATTTAACGGGACATGAGAATGCTCTGGCCACGTCATCCATGCCCTTTAGATAGGGAAATGAAAAACCAATTTCATAGTTGCTGCTCGCTGTTTGGTCCAGCATATAGCGCTGCACGACATGGCAAATACCAAAATCCCGCGCAGTAATAAATTGCGTAATACTATCTTCCAGCGGAATACGTAAGTGCCATTGAATTTGTAGTTGCCCATTTACAATGCGCAGCTCCATATCGGTAAAGTTAAACGCATTGGCAAAATACCGTTCGGCAATTTGTGCAGCATGGGCTCCATTCTTACTACTTAATAGCGCCATCCCAAAGAGCCCTAGATCGCTTATTTGATAGCGACAACCTAAATGAAAGCCAGCGGAAAATGGTTGTGGTGTATATCTCAGCAAATTGCCAATCAACTGCAGTTCACTGGATACGTCAATGTCATAAGGCTGCTGAAGAAAATTCAAAGGTACGTCAGAACCATGGACGATGTCTGCCAACTCCAAGCCAAGATCCAGCCCATAGCGCAATAAACACTCGCCATGCCCTTTTCCTAAGCCCGGTGCACGGGTTAATTTATCTGCCGAACCGAACACGACATTACCTTTATTATTTTTATTCTTCTGGCGCGTTATACCCATACTGATTGAAAATGAAAAGCGCCCTCCAGCTATTTATCCATAAAACGTCCTAACCGAGCAAGAAGTTGTCCTGTAAAAGCATGTGAGATCTGACCTGCACTACTAAACTTCAGAAACGATTTTGCAATCGTGCATCTCACAATAAAGATAATAAGGTCCGCTTATGAAAAAGCTTCTTCTCACATGGGGGCTCAGTGTGTGTCTACTGCTGCCCACTCATTTTACCCATGCCGATGGTTTACTACCCATCATCAGCTTCGCAGCTGGTCTACTTAATCAAGGCGTATTTCCAAAAAGTGATGCCTATACAACAGATGACGATATAGAAATCATTGCAGATGATGGCGTCAACTTATCTGCCAATATATTTGTACCCAATGACATTAATGGCCAAGCCCCGGCAATTATTTTCATCAATAGCTGGGGTTTAAATGAATATGAATATTTAAAGCAAGCTGGAGAGTTAGCGGAAAAAGGTTATATCGTCCTGAGCTACAGTACTCGTGGCTGGGGAACCTCCGGTGGTCAAATTAATACGGCAGGTCCAAAAGACATGGCGGATCTTAGCAACGTCATTGATTTCTTGATAGCCAATTACCCAGTGGATCCTAATAACATTGGTTCAGCCGGTATTTCCTATGGCTCGGGAATAAGTCTGTTGGGTGCTGCTCATGATGATCGCATTAAAGCAGTATCGGCCATGAGTAGTTGGGGCGACCTAGTGGATGCGCTATACGGAAATAATACACCGCGTTTAGTTTGGGGCGAGATTCTTACGCTCACTGGTGATTTGTTGGGGGACATGGATCCCATCGTCAATCAACATTGGGATGATATTAAAAATCAAAATCTTGCCAATATTCCTACCGTAAAAGACTGGGCATCCATTCGCAGCCCAATTAATTATGTACAACAGCTTAATGAAAATAATACGGCAGTGTATCTGGGCAAGGCGTATGGCGATAATCTATTTCAACCAAACACATTGCTGGATATGTTTTCACAGTTAACCGGACCTAAGCATATTGATTTAGTACCCGGCACTCATGCAACGGCTGAACTGCTGCCGAGTTTAGTTGGCATTGGTGACAACCTCATTTGGGAAAACACTTATAAATGGTTTGATATTCATTTAAAAGGAGAAAGCAATGATCTTAGCAATGCCAAGCCATTAAACATGCGTATTAAGTTTGAAGGGCGCTATGAAAGCTTTGATGACTATCCAATAGCAGAAACCCGCAATACTGATCTGTACTTCCATCCGCGATCAACCTTTGATACCGGCGATCTCGAAACTTATTCCTACGATGCTTGGTTTGGAAAAGACAATACGATTAACGCTTGGGCTGGAACGCTCTTCAGTACACAGATTCCTTTGCTATCACAGTTACTAGAACAATTTGAAATACCTATACTTGCTGATGTAAGCGCTGCATCTGACTATCGCAGTATTTATTTTGAAAGCGATCGTCTAGATAGCACTATGAAGATTCGCGGTAATCCTAGTATAAAGGTAAACGTACAACCCCATTATAATAAGATGCAGCTAGTGGCGTATTTGTATGATATGGATTGGACCGGCACCGGACGCTTGATTACTCATGGTGTGATTACACTACCGCAAGCGCCTTGGGGTGAAAAAATTGAACTGAACTTTGATATGGTCACCACGGCGTATGATGTTCCCAAAGGGAATCGCTTAGTCATTGCCTTTGATACCAAGGATCCAGAGTATAAATCACCAACAGGGGCAGATTATTTTGTTGATTTTGAATTCAGTCGCAACATGGAATCAAAATTGACCGTGCCGCACTTATAAAATAGAAAGCAAAATTAAAGCAATAAAAAAGGGCTTTTCAGCCCTTTTTTATTGAATCAATTCAATCACATCCGAAATAATTAAATCGGGCTGAAATGCATGAGGCCACTCCCGCGTTCCATCTTTTAACCAAGCAGTGTGCATTCCGACTTCATGGGCTCCTTGCATATCATGAAATGGATGATCACCCACGTGTAGACACTCATGAGCTTCAATATTTAACTGATGTAATGCATGCTCAAAAATGTCAGCATCTGGTTTGGGTGCGTCAAAATCTTCAGCGTTTAGAGAAAGACTTAAATAATTGTCCAAGCCGATAGTTTTAGTACATGCATTACCGTTGGTAATCGCTATTAGTCGATAGTCTTGCTTTAAACGTTTGAGGGTATTCGGTACTGCATCAAATAGGCGCACCTGCTGACGCACACGATAAAAGTGCTGAAAGCATTGCTCGGCAGCGTGCTCAGGATGCTCGATATCACATTGAGCGAATAGATACTCTAAAAAACGCTGACGTAATTGTGAGGTTTTATGTAGCAGTTCCGGATGTTGTTTCGCAAAGTTTACTTTAGCAGCGCGCAAGTCATCTTTATCAAACTGCAAAAGTACATTGGATGCATTCACTGAAATCCAATGCATCATAGCTTGCTCTGCTTTGACAATCACTTCAGTGCCATCCCACAAAGTATCATCTAAGTCAAAGCTGATGACTTTTACATCGGGCATCTGCTGTGCAAGCTTAAGTGAGGAGGACATAATAGGGTTTCTTACAAAAGGATATCCAGCCGACGACTGACGATCTCTGCAACGTAATCTAAAAACAAAGTATCCATATTGCTTTTAAAATATTCCTCGCTGCGATGACCTAAAGATAAAATACCCAAGTCATTCTTTAATAAACAAGCAGCCATAGAACCTACTTTATTGTCTTCATGGAAAAATAACTCCATTTCTTCATCACTTAATTGGCCACAAATGGCTTGCTTGCGTCCAAAATGTTGCAATAGTTGATGCTGCATTTCGACTTCAGTCACCGCTTGCATGCTCATGGCGGGTACAAATAAAGTAATACAAGCATAGTCTACGCCATACACTACGCGCATGCTGTCTTGTAGCGACTGCTCCACTTCTTCGATGGATTGAGCATCCAATAAATCTAAAGTTAAACGTCGGGTCTGTTCAAATAAGCGATCGTTGCGACGAGCATTTTCAATCAGTTGCTGTAAGCGTGAATGCAGCTCAGTATTTTTCTCTTTCAGTAATCGACTTTGATATTCCACCAAAGACACCGCACCACCGGTATCATGTGGGATATCAAGCTGTTCAGTTAAATCTGGAAACTTACGAAAAAAATCAGGATGCTGTTTTAAAAAAGCAGCCACTTCCTTTTCACTAAGCTGTTTTTCATCCTGTTGCATGGAAACCCTTTAATACTTTTTTATGTTTAGTGTTTAGTGTTTAGTGTTTAGTGTTTAGTGTTTAGTGTTTAGTGTTTAGTGTTTAGTGTTTAGTGTTCAAATATAAATAGATAAACAAGTTATCAAGAATAGTTAGCTCTTTTATAGCAACTAAAAGCGTTGTGCGAGGCCGTCTAACTAAAAAATCTAATTAACAACCATTTGAACGCTCGTGAGGCAGAGCTAGCAAGGCGCAGAAGCTTGGATAAACCGCAGTGTGCTCCAGCACATGAGGATTTAGACTAGGGTCTGCAACACAGCTCGATCAACGCAACTCGTTCAAATAGTTAAACTTGGAGGCGACCATCAAACACTCGCACCACCGGCCCCTTCATAATCACATCACCTTCACCATCCCAGCGAATCGTCAACGCACCACCTGGCAGATTTACTTTTACTTCATCATCCACCAACCCCCACTTGTGGGCAACGGCAACCGCCGCGCAAGCACCTGTACCACATGCCAGTGTCCAACCTGCACCGCGCTCATAAACTCGTAAGTCCATTTCATTACGGTTTTTGATTTGCATGAAGCCGGCATTTACACGTTTGGGGAATTGCTCATGGCCCTCAAGCTGTGGACCTAATTGATTGACCAATTCACTATGAATATCATCAACAACCATTACGCAGTGGGGATTTCCCATGGATACAGCTCCGAATTCAGCTGTGTAGTTACCGTCGTTTAATGGTACTTGTACTTGATAGCGCTCTGCTTGCTCAGCATTAAATGGTAAATCACTTGGACTAAAACGCGCTGCCCCCATATTCACCACCACATCACCATCTTGCTCAATGTTGAGTTCAATAATGCCGCTACTGGTTTCCACTTTAATTGGATTCTTTGCGGTCAAACGAACATCATGAACAAAGCGAGCAAAACAACGGGCCCCATTTCCACACTGCTCCACTTCGCTACCATCTGCATTGAAGATGCGATAACGAAAATCTACTTCTGGATTACTGGGTGGCTCGACAATCAACAGCTGATCAAAGCCAATACCAAATTGGCGATCACTCAACTGACGCACAAATTCAGGGCGAAACGCAAAGTGTTGGGTTACTAAATCCACCACCATGAAGTCATTGCCTAAACCGTGCATTTTAGTAAATTTTAAAAGCATGCTATCGCCTAGTCTTGAATTAATGCTTCTAACATTAACTGATCCGAAATCGTTTCGCGACGGCGAATCAAGTGAGATTGATCACCATCCACCATAACCTCCGCTGGTTTATTGCGAGTATTGTAGTTGGACGCCATGACAAAGCCATACGCGCCGGCACTTTTAACTGCTAATAAATCGCCAGGTAAAATCGCTAGTTCACGATCTTTCCCTAAAAAGTCGCCCGTTTCACAAACAGGTCCCACCACATCATAGTTTTGCTTAGGGGTTTTTTCACGGGGTTGAACTTCCACAATACGCTGCCAAGCACTGTACAGGGAAGGACGAATTAAATCGTTCATACCGCCGTCGATAATGGCAAAATGTTTATCACCATTACTCTTTAGAAACTCCACTTGAGTGACGAAAATACCTGCATTAGCTGCAATGGATCGCCCAGGCTCCAATACCAATTTTAAGTTGCGACCCGCTAGTTTTGGCAACACGGCATCTGCAAATTCTTGCGGTGTCGGCGGTACTTCGTCGTCATAAGTCACGCCTAAACCACCACCTAAGTCAATATGCTCTAGTTCGATAGCTTGTTCTTTTAGCTCGTCCACTAACACCAAAACGCGATCAAGTGCGTCCATAAACGGCTCAAGTTGAGTCAATTGAGAACCAATATGGCAATCTACTCCCTTAATCTCGATACCCTGCATGCCTTTGGCTTTGGCATAAACCTGCTTAGCGGTATCGATATCCACACCAAATTTATTTTCTTTTAATCCTGTGGAAATATACGGGTGAGTTTGCGCATCCACATCAGGGTTAACACGCAATGACAGGGGCGCTTTGACGCCCATCTCTTCGGCTACCGCATTAAGACGTTCTAGTTCTGATTCGCTTTCTACGTTAAAACAATGCACACCTACTGCCAAAGCACGACGCATTTCATCAGCGGTTTTTGCGACACCAGAAAAAACAATTTTACTTGGATCTCCACCGGCTTTAAGAACACGCTCAAGTTCACCGACTGATACAATATCGAATCCCGCACCCAATTTTGCCAGTACATTCAGCACTGCGATATTGCTATTCGCTTTTACTGCGTAGCAAATAAGTGCATCTTCATTTTTAAATGCATTGGCATATTCCAAGTAATGTTCACTAAATGCCTTACGTGAATAAATATATAAAGGCGAACCATAACGATCGGCCAAGTCGCTTACGGCACATTGCTCGGCAAATAACTCGCCATTCTGATAATCGAATACATCGGTCATAACAGGGTTTACATCCTAACTGCGTGTTTGATTGGCTGACGTAGCTGGCGCTGATTCTTGTTCCACTGGTTTGGCGGAATCTTGAGGCAGATATAAATCCCCTTTCTGCCCACACGCGGTAAGCAATAAAAAACTCACAACCCAGATAAAGCGCATTACATTTAGCCTATGCATAAAACCGTGAATTATAGGGATTTAGCGGGCTATAAGCCAGATTTCTGCCTAGTTTTTATGCCGGGTACAGTTCCGCAAGGGCCTGGTTTAGGCGAGTCTCAAGCTTGTGCTTGTAGTCCAGGTAGGTAGCGGTTTGTAACACCTGTTTGAAATGACGATTGTGCAATCGGTCGCTGATAGCAATATCGGTGATGTACACGGGATAGGGTTTATTGTGTTTACGCAAGCTAACTAAATAGCGAACCAATGCCTTGTAAACCTGCTCGCCATGCTCCAGTTGGCTGAATTCCCGCTGCTCGCAGAATAAAGTAAAGCCTAAACGGTTTTGAGCATCGTAATCCACTTGCGCGTGTACATCGAAGTAGCGCCCTTTGCCCAACCCTTCTTTCGGGCGAATTGGACGTAACCGCAGGGATTCTTCCTTGTTAGGTAGTTGCACTTCGTAATATTCGATAGGCCGCTCGCGTACCGTTTTGTTACCGTAGCGATGACGATTCTGGCGATATTCTACCTGTCGTAAAAAATGATGAATCGGGTTGATTAATGCTGCTTCGTTATACATTGGCGTACGCCACCGAATGATAGAGCCGCGCTCATCTATTAGATAAATTTGTGCGGTTAGTTGCTGTTGCTGCCCAATTTCCTGAACATAAAACACTTGTAACACGCCAGGCTTAGAGTGTTTGCAAATCATCTGCAAAATAGTGCCTTTTAGCGCCTGGCTATCCAGTACCACTTGTGAATAATGAGGCTGTGGACTGGCGAGCTTCTTGAATAAATGTGCCGCCCGCTCGAAGTGATCAATCATGGGCCGGCCTTGACGCATTTGAATTAAATGATATTGCTCGCCAATCTGCAAAACATAACGTCGACGCTCAGCAATACGATTACCGTAAAAGCACAGCTGCATTTCTTCTAAGACTTCCTTAACCCGCGCTGCAATGGCTTTGGCGCGAGTGGCGCAATAGCAATGCACTTGCATTTCTGGGCGATCCTGCTTAGAACCTGGCGGATAAGCGTTGAGAAAATCCTCGATAACACGCAACAAAGCATTTTGGCCTTCATATCGTGTAGATAGAACTTCGCGCCAAGAATTGTATTGCAACTGATCAATGGTCAGGACCAAATTCTCTTTAAGTGCACTAAACCCCAGCGAATCAGTGCGGTTAGAAATCTTGCTAATGCCACGCCGAGTGTAATGACTCATGGGGTCAACAAACACATTCACATACAAGGCAAGAAATGTAGGAACCGGCGTCGCGTTAAAGTCTGGCTCAATGGCATCCGGCAATGGCATGGTCTGAAAACTATTCAGTATTTCTTTCAGCTCATAATCTTTACCATGCTGCTGACCCTGATACATGACCACATTGGTACCTCGATCCATGATGCGATTAACGTGGCACCAGCCTAATAACTCAATCAAATTTGCAGAGCGCTTCACTGGCGCGTCTGTCGTTCCTGGCCGCGCAATGCCGGTATATAGACTCCAATTCATTTGCGGAATCCGCCGACGTACGTGCTGTCGCAATAGATGTAAGCTCAGCTTATCTTCTTGAATATGCTTGCTAATACCAGGGTTAATGAAATCTATCTTTCCAGGTTTGCGGTCAAATGTGGCATAGAGTTTATGACCCAAGAGCGTCATATCTTTTGCGCTCATCATGGTTTCATCTTCATGCTCACGACCGAAGGCACTTAGAAACTTATAACTATGAATGAGCTCATTAACCAAATGTTTGCGCTCTTCCATGACGATATGCACATGCCAATGAGAGCGGTTATCTAAATGGGCAAGCTGGCCGTCGCTCCAGCCCCAATTGAGAATCAACGGCCGTAATAGGTCTCGTTTCCAATGCTTGCGGCGAGTTGATTGTCCCATGGGGATATTTGCCTTGAAGTACAGGCAACGACGTACAAGCTCGAGTCGCTCGCCCTCTTCTCGCTGCAGCAAGTAATCTTCCAACTTGTCGTATAACAGCAGATATGGATCGAGTTTCTCCAATTTAACCTGATCGTCAAACAAACGACCTTTTAGAGAAATGCTTAGCGGCTCATGATTTGGATAAGCGCTAGCGTAGGACTCTGTGAGAAACAATTTAAGTATCGATTTATAGGGACTACCAATCGCTTTATAGAGCTGCCACATGCCAGCACCCACAAATTCTCCCGCTGGAATCTCTGCCAAACCACCAAAATCAATAACATCTTCTTCACTGGCAAAACGTTGCTGGTATAAACGATACACGAAGTCGTCGTAAAGGTGCTCATACTCTGGCGGCACCAGCCACCAAACAGGGTAACAACCAGCCAGCAAAATACTGGTCCGATAGAACTCATCGAGCAAAAGCTGATGCTGTGCACTGCCGCAATCCTCTTGGCCTAAATCATTACGTTCACCCCGAACGAAGCGCTTTGCATCCATGAGAAAGAAATGCAGTTCAATACCTAGGGTTTCGGCGTAGCGTTCAATTTCCAAAGCCTTGTTTTGCAGTAGTGCCATAGACTCTTCATCGAGATTCGAGTCATGGCACAGCCAAATATCAAAGTCACTGCCGCCACTGTGGCCAAGCGATCCGCAACTTCCCATTATGAAGAGACTACGAATAGCAGGATGGCCCATCCGTCTCTGCTGATATTGAAAACCCATGGATAGAGTGCTCGCGGAGCGAAGGACATCTTTGCTAGGTTGATAGCGAGCCATACCGCAAGGACAGTCTGGCCCAACGAAACCGGGTAATTTGTCGCTATTTACGTGATACAGCAAAGGAAGAACATCAAGGAAGTGTTTTTGGCGTTCGGTTAACGCTGACAACGTCCTCTCATAGCGGTACTGATTATACGCCAATAGTCGCTTAACCACTTGTTGAGCACGGGCCTGATCAAAGCCCGCGCCCCCTAAAAGATCCGACATCCTGCGTTTATTCCCGACACAAAAGTATTGCCCCTGCACATTTTTTCATCGCAATCGACTTTCTGCGCCACATCTCCATGGCTTTCTGTTACAATTACAGGGCTTGTATCTTTTGAGTATAGAAGAGCTTTTTGTGATTACCTCTTGAAGCCTTCGCTCGACCGCTAAAGAATCGCTGCACTTCTCTGGCATTATCAAGCTCATTTTTTACCCAATTTGCTTGCGAAGTAGTGGGGTTTTTGGTATAAAACGCAGCTCTTTTTGACGGGGTGACCGATGTGCCTTTGCAAATACCCTTGCAAGGCCCGTAAACATTGGCCCCGAACGAATTTTTTAGTAGTCGCTTATTTGCAAAAAATATCGGGGCAGAACAATGGCTAAAGTTTGTCAGGTTACGGGTAAACGCCCTGTAACAGGTAACAACGTATCGCACTCAAACATCAAGACTAAACGTCGTTTCCTACCAAACCTTCAAACGCATCGTTTTTGGGTTGAGAGTGAAAACCGTTTTGTAAAACTACGCACCTCAACCAAAGGTATGCGTATTATTGATAAAAAAGGCATCGACACAGTTCTTGCTGAACTACGTGCTCGTGGCGAAAAGGTTTAAGGAGATAAATCATGGCTGCAATTCGTGAAAAAATCCGCATGGTTTCTTCTGCTGGTACTGGTCACTTCTATACTACTACCAAAAACAAGCGCACCATGCCTGACAAGTTGGAAATGAAGAAATTCGATCCAACTATCCGTCAGCACGTGATGTACAAAGAAGCAAAAATCAAGTAATTGGTTTTTGATTCGAAAAAGCCCGCCTAGCAATAGTCGGGCTTTTTTTATGCCTGTCATATTGGGAGCCAATACGCGTTAGGTTACGTAAACCCATAGCGATAATTGACAACCTAGTAATAACAAAGCAGATAACGAGCCATGCCTGAATTACCCGAAGTCGAAACGACCCGCGCCGGAATCGAGCCGCATATTATTGGCCATCAGATCAAAGCCTTCCACGTGCGTCAGCCACAATTGCGTTGGCCGATCCCTACTGAGCTGGCCACTTTATTAACCGGCAATCGCGTGCAAGCGGTGCGCCGTCGCGCCAAGTATTTATTAATTGATATTGCGGCGGGCAAAAGCGAGGATCTGCTCGGCACTTTGATTATCCATCTTGGCATGTCTGGCTCGCTGCGTGTGATTAATGCCAAACCTTATCCAGACCCCAAAAAACACGAGCACTTTGATATTGAGTTTGATGACTGCCTAGTGCGTTTTAATGATCCAAGACGCTTTGGCGCGTGCCTTTGGCAAGCAGCCGACGAAGTAGACAGCCGCTTACAACACCTGGGGCCAGAACCGTTAAGTGATACCTTCAATGGCGATTACATTTTCGCCAAAAGTCGCGGCCGTAGCAGCGCCATCAAAACCTTCATCATGGATCAGCGAATTGTCGTAGGCGTTGGTAATATTTATGCCAGTGAATCGCTGTTCTTGGCTGGCATCAATCCCAAAAAAGCCGCTGGTAAAGTGAGCAAGAAAAAATACCAAGAACTCGTCAGCGCCATTAAAATTGTTTTAGATAACGCCATCGCGCAAGGCGGTACAACACTGAGAGATTTTACTAGCAGTGATGGCAAAGCGGGTTACTTTGCTCAAGAATTGCGCGTGTATGGCCGAGAAGGCCTAGGCTGTATTCAATGTCAGCAACCTATAAAGCAGATTGTGCAGGGCCAACGCAGTACTTTTTATTGCACAAAGTGCCAACGCTGACACCCTGAGTATTAACAGGTCATGTTGAAAGCTGTTATAGTTAAGTCGCTATTCAGCAGCAAGCGCCTAATGACGAGGAATATAAGAATGATGTTTGCCAGTGTTAAGAAAACCTTCATGATTTTCGCAGCTTTATTTATGTTCGCGCTGCCAATGCACTCTCAGGCGCAAGAAATTGATGAAACCCCTTCTGCCGCTGCGATGGTATTTGATGGCCTTATCGTACGCCCAATTACCCTCGTTGCCACGGTTATTGGTACCGCTATTTGGACCGTCACTTTGCCATTTAGTCTATTAGGCGGTAACGCTGGAGATGCGGCAGAAGTGCTTATTTTGGAGCCAGCGGCAGCTACTTTCGTTCGATGCTTGGGCTGCACCAATAATGGCCGCAAGATTGATTTCGAAGACGAGTAAACCATTGGAGTTACTTGTTCATTAAAAAAGTGGCTTCAAGCCACTGCTGTCCCACAGTTTTGACTCATATCGCGAACCTCATCTGAGGTTCGCTTCGTTTCCCCATAGGCCGATCCGGTTGTAGCAGCGATTTTAGCGTTTTTCTCTCAAATAAATTCACCTGAAACACCCTCATTATTCTCAATACCGTCCAGCCCGTTTTAGCGCTGTGTTTCGATATGGATACCAGTAAATAAATGATCATAGCGATCCATATTTGAGTTAAAACAGCATTCTTTGAATACCCTGCGAAGTTCTTGATTTTGAGTGTTTGTTTAATGGCTTTGAAGAACAGCTCCACCTGCCAGCGATCTTTATAAATAGCTGCGATGGTTCTCGCAGACAGTTGAAAATTGTTGGTGACAAAATGGTATAGCTGTCCGCTTTCTTGGTCGATGTAGTGAACCAGACGCAACTCTGGCTCGCTTCGTTTTTTGGCATGAACACTCGTTAATTCGATTCTTTCATCACTTAAGATACCTTGATCGGGGTTTGACCCTAAGTGCTCTAACACGCTAAAAACACTTCCCGAACGCAATCGTGTGACGAAGCTAACCCCTTTATTTGTAAGGTCTCCAAACCATTCGTAATCAATATAGCCTTTATCGAGGGCCACCATGCTGCCGGCTGGAAAGTCAAACTTGCGACCTTCAATCATGTCATTTTCGTTCCCATCACTAATCGCTACGAACTCAGGAATTTGACTGCCGTTATTCAAAGCCACACTTAACTTTACATTGGATGTATCGTCACGATGTTCAGCCCAAGGGCAAATATTCAAAGATAAATCTATGGCGCTGGCATCCAGCGAATAGAGTGGATTTTTAAAGCGAAACTTGTGATTCGAAGGACAGTTTTGAGTTTTACCAAGAAGCTTGTAAAACAAAGATTGGTAAAGTTCAGCAGGCTGTTTTTCGTTGATTCTAGCTAAGGTGGAGCGAGCAATCGGCTTGGCCCCAAGATGATAAAGTTTATCTTGCTGAGCGAGAAGATTGGTTTCGATATCTCGAAGGCTTTGCCTACCAGAGAGTTGCGCCATAGCCATGGCCGTAAATTGATCCCAGCGAGTGGCAGAGCGCAGTTTTTGACCCGAATGATGCTCAGATGCAAGGCTTTCAAATTCATGTCTCGAAATAGGTTTTAGCAACTGATGAAAAGCGGTGTTAGAATGCGACAAAGCCTGAATTCCTTGTTATTAGATGTTTTTTCGATAATCACATTCTAACAATTTGGATTCAGGCTTTCTCATTTATCCCAAACTGTGGGACAGCAGTGGGTATTGCCTTCCTTTTTTTATTGGGTCTATTCAAGCGCTTGGCTTAAAAGCCTAACTTGTCGCGAAGGTTGTAGTAGAACGCCCCCATTGCGGTAAACGGTACGCGGAAAGGGTATTGAGAGAGCCCTGCTTGCGGTATCAATACTTCCCCTGATCATGCAAAGTGATATGAGAGGTCATCTTTTACTTGAGTGAAAATTATTCATTTCTAAGTCATAAGGCTTATTTGTAACCGTGAAATGAGTCCCATTTCATTATTTGTACGATATTAACTACAGCAATGTGTTTTTCAAATTGGTAGGATGCTGCAAATTTTTCAATGGAATGAAGCGATGTTCAAAAAACGTCCCGGCAAGTCCTATTTGCCTTCTTTACTTAAAAGCAGTGTTTACGCTGCATTATTATCAACCTCAATATGTTCCTATGCCGCTGATGGTCGTTCTGATTACGATTTAGACGATGATGGCTTAATCGAAATTAACGATATTAGCGATCTTATAGCAATCCCACGTTACACTAGCGGAATAAGTCTTTATGGCAGTAGTGCAGGTTGTCCGGCAGCTGGCTGTTTTGGCTTTGAGCTAACCAAGGATCTAGATTTTGATACCAATCAGGATGGAGTCATTAATTATAAAGACACTAATGATGATTATTGGACCCCAATTAGTTTGAGAGATGCGACTTTTGAAGGGAATGGGCATGTCATCCTAAACCTGCGAGTTTTTAATTTCGATTCTTATTCTGGCTTATTTGGTTACGTGCAAAATTCAATAATACGAAATATTGGTTTATCGGGTCCGCTTATGTATGTGAGGGGTGGTTTTAGATCTGGTTCTTTAGTTGCAACAGCAAATAATACTCATATTGAAAACGTATTTAATACGGGCAGCGTAAGAGCGAGAGTGACGGATGGTCAAATAGAAGGTGAGCTAGGTTATGCGGGTGGCTTGGTTGGGGAGCTTTCAAATGGTAGTAGTTTGATAAATGCTTTTAATAGTGGTCCAGTATATGGTGCTTATCCAGGTGGATTAGTGGGGCATTCTGCGACTAGGGCTGATCTTGAACAAAGTATCATTCGCAACGGCTTAAATATAGGGAAGCTATCTCTCGACAGAAGTGTAGATGGATATGCTGGTGGGATTCTCGCTTCTCATGGGCCTTACTATGTTGAAGATTTGAAGGTAGAGAACAGTTATTGGGCTACAGATGCGAGCGGGGAAATGGATAGTTATGGTAGTGGTAGACCTGATGCGCGTACTACCAAAAGTTACTTCGGCTTATCACTAGAGGATTTAAAATGTGCTGAGCAAGCCAATATTTCTGGTGCCAACAGGTGCTTTTACTTAGGCTCTACTCCGATCTTATTCAAAGATTGGGATAAAGCTCAATTTGATGGTCAGCCCTTTTGGGATTTTGGTTCTGATATTCAAATAGCGGCTCCAAACATGCATGGCAATGCTTATCGAGATACTGATAACGATACTGTTCCAGACTTTAAAGACGACTTTCCATTCAACATTGCGGTAAGTAAAGATTCTGATAAGGATGGTTACCCGGATAATTGGAACTCAAATTGTGATGTTACTTGTAGAGAGGAGTCAGGTTTAATTTTAGATCAATTCCCAAATGTTGATGCTGCTTGGCAAGATGAGGATTTAGATAGTCTGCCAGATAGTTGGGCGCAAGGTTGTGACACTAGTTGTAAAAATAATTCAGGACTTACATTAGATAGCAGTCTTAATGATACTGATAACGACGGTATAAAAAATCATGTCGATAATGATGATTCTGGAAATGGCTCAATAGATATTGATGCTAATAGTAATGGCTTGGTAGATATATATAACCTTGAGCAACTTAACGCGATACGTTATCAGTTAGATGGTAATGGTTTACGAATGGAGAATAGAGGAAGCTTAGATCAGTCTGGATGCCCTTTAGTTACATATGAAAGCGTACTAATGAGGCGCTGTCATGGTTATGAGCTATTAACCGATTTAGATTTTGATACTAGTCAAGATGGTGTCTTGGGTATCGGTGATGACTTCTGGAATGATGGAAAGGGCTGGATTGCGATTGGTGGTAGATCTCACCCATTTACAGGTACTTTCGAAGGTAATGGTTATACGATTCACAATTTACTAATTAATCAGAGTACTGATTACCAAGCCTTATTTGCTACTGCTGAGAATGCAGTGATTCGTAATCTTAGGTTAAGTGGATCGCTGATGAGTGTACAAGGAGCTAATTATGTTGGCTCATTGGTAGGGTATAGTAAATTAAGCAGGATCGAAAATGTATTTAATACTGGAGCCGTACAGGGGAGTCAAATAATAGGTGGCATAGTGGGGTACTTAAGGGACAGCCACATGGAAAATGTTTTAAACACGGGGTCGATTACAGGGGATAATCGTGTAGGAGGTCTAGTGGGATACTCCAGCGGTGCATACCAATATGAAAATACTCCTCTCCGAATCAGTATTATTAACGGTCTTAATACTGGCTTTGTGACTGGTTATGATGGTGTTAACGCAGGAGGCTTGGTTGGTGTCGTAGATTCTTCTTCAATAATTGAAAATAGCTACTGGGCCGAAGATGCTTCAGGCTTATCGATTAGTTCTCGCGAGTCTGAAGATAGAAGTTATGTAGGGCTATCACTGGCAGTACTGCAATGTGCCATTCAAGCGAATACACACTCAGGGAATAGCAATTGTGTCTCCTCTGATGGTTCAGCAGAAGGTTTAACGAGTGGGGTCACCCTGTTTAAAAATTGGAATCAAGCCATGCTTAATGGTTTGAAACTTTGGGATTTTGGCAATAGTAGTCAGCTACCAGCCATGGTGTTTAGAGGGGAAGTTTATCGAGATTCAGATGGAGATTTCATTGTTGATGGTCAAGATGCCTATCCGTATATCCCCCTTGAAGGTAGACCGGATACCGATAATGATGGCATCCCAAATGAATGTGACCAGGCTTGTTTGGTTACAGGTATGTCGGAAGACATAGATGATGACAACGATGGTGTGTTAGATGTACAAGATGCTTACCCGTTGGTTGCCATCGGTGATTTGACGGATACAGATAATGACGGTGCACCAGATAGTTGTGATGCAACTTGCATCGAATTAGGTATGGCAGCTGACAGGGATGATGACAATGATGGTGTGTTAGATGCACAAGATGCTTATCCGTTGATTGCCATCGGTGATTTGACGGATACAGATAGTGACGGAGCACCAGATAGTTGTGATGAGGATTGTTTAGCATTAGGCATGACTGCTGACTTAGACAACGACAATGATGGTGTTGCCGACGTCAATGACGTCTATCCTTTAATCGCACTAGGTGAACGCTTAGATACAGATAACGACGGTATTCCAAATGAGTGCGATAGTGCTTGTGAAGCATTAGGTATGCTTGCGGATATTGATGACGATAATGATGGTGTTGCGGATGCTAATGATGCTTACCCTTTAATTGCACTAGGTGAACGCTTAGATACCGACAGTGATGGAATTCCAAACGAGTGTGATACCGCTTGTGAAGAATTGGGCATGCTTGCAGATACCGACAACGACAACGATGGCGTGGAGGATGCAAACGACGCTTATCCATTAATTTCACTAGGTGAACGCTTAGATACCGACAATGACGGTATTCCAAACCAGTGTAATGAAACCTGCGTCGCACTAGGCATGACTGCCGATACTGACGACGACAACGATGGCGTGTTGGATGCTAATGATGCTTACCCTTTAATTGCACTAGGTGAACGCTTAGATACCGACAGTGATGGAATTCCAAACGAGTGTGATACCGCTTGTGAAGAATTGGGCATGCTTGCAGATACCGACAACGACAACGATGGCGTGGAGGATGCAAACGACGCTTATCCATTAATTTCACTAGGTGAACGCTTAGATACCGACAATGACGGTATTCCAAACCAGTGTAATGAAACCTGCGTCGCACTAGGCATGACTGCCGATACTGACGACGACAACGATGGCGTGTTGGATGCTAATGATGCTTACCCTTTAATTGCACTAGGTGAACGTTTAGATACCGATAATGACGGTGCGCCAGATACCTGTGACGAAGCCTGTACCACACTTGGTATGGCTGCAGATACCGATGACGACAACGATGGCGTGGCGGATGCTAATGATGCTTATCCATTGATTTCACTGGGTGGTCGTTTGGATTCTGATAACGATGGTATTCCAAACCAGTGTGATACCGCTTGTGAAGAATTGGGCATGCTTGCCGATACCGATGACGATAACGACGGTGTATTGGATGTTAATGATGTCTTCCCATTAGACCGTACAGAACACAGTGATTTTGATAACGATGGACTAGGTGACGTTGCCGATACAGATGACGACAATGACGGTGTTGATGACATTAACGACCCTAATCTTGGTGCCGATAACGGCGCACCTGAAATTGTCTTCGTACCGACTATTCCACCGGTTGCTGTGACAACAGAAAATGGTGATGCGTTTGAGTTATTAGTGGATGAAACTTTCTTAAACCACTTCCAAACTGTTGATGCGGTGGATACCGTCTTTACTTATGAAGGCAGTTTAGATGGTGAGGTGTTAGCCATTGATGAAAACAACATCATGCTAATACCTGCAGGACATCAAGCCATTCAATTAGTAGCAATCGATACCTCAGGTAATCGCAGTGAACCTTATGAGTTGGTTGTGAATGTGTATCCACGTATTCGCTTTGAACAAAGCACTTCAATAACCGGTGAGCATTCAACCACAAATATTAAAGTTCAATTAACAGGGGATTCTCCAGAGTATCCTGTGGTGGTGAATTTTAATGTGAGTCAATTAAGTGATGTTGATCAAAATGATTTAGATGATAGCTTTGATATTGAAGCGCAGCATCAGGTGATAATTGAAGCGGGTGAGGCGGAAGCTTTAAATCGTGATGGCTTCATTGAGATTCTAATCATTGAAGATAATGAAAGTGAAAACGACGAGCTTTTAGTTGTTGATTTATTATCTGCTCAATTAGCGAGTGAAAGTGAGGGGGAAATTGAAAGCCTATTTGCTATTGATGAAACAAATCAACAACACGAGCTTACGGTGACCTATCAAAACCTAGCGCCAACTGTTCAGCTTAAGCTGGAGCAAGACGGTGTTGAGGTTGCTAATGTGACTCAAGGCGGTGGCCAGGTTTCTATCACGGCATTGATCCAAGATGGTAACGGTATGGATACCCATACAATCACTTGGGACTTAAACGATATTGGTTTAAATGCCCCACTTGGTGAAATGTTGAGTTTTAACCCAGATAATATTCCTGCTGGCAGTTACAGCATCTCGGTTGAGGTTGTGGATAGTGGTATTGGTAACCTAACCGATACAGCCACCATTGAGTTCAATATTGTTGAACCAGTTGTGCAACCGGATAACCGTGAAGGTGAATCTTCCAGTGGTGGTGGTTCGCTACCGCTTTGGTTCATACTGCTTATGTTTATGAGTTTGTTAACAAGGCAACAAGCAAATAGACAAAAGACTTACGTTAAATAATTAATGAAAATTAATGTTTAACTGATAATAAAATAAACCCCATTGGCTTGCGCTAATGGGGTTTTGCTTTTTGAGGTTGTTGAATTTATTGAGGTAATTAAAATCCCAGCTTATCCCTCAAGTTATAATAAAACGCGCCCATTGCGGTAAACGGTACGCGGAAAGTGCGCCCACCTGGGAATGGGTATTGCGGTAGTCCCGCAAACACATCAAAGCGTTGGCTGTCCCCTTGAATCACTTCGCTCAGTACTTTACCAGCAAGGTGAGTACAAGTTAGACCATGGCCTGAGTAACCTTGGGCGTAGTACATGTTCTTGCCGATACGACCGAACTGAGGCAAACGCATAAGGGTTAGTAAGAAGTTACCTGTCCAAGCGAAGTCTACTTTAGTGCCTTTTAGTTGAGGGAAAGTCTTCAACATGTTTGGCACGATCATGGATTCAATTTTCTTCGGCTCACGGGCGCCGTAAGTTACGCCGCCGCCGTAGATTAAACGACCTTCTTTAGAAAGTTCAGCAGGCTGTTTTTCGTTGATTCTGGCTAGGGTAGATCGAGCAATCGGCTTGGCCCCAAGATGATAAAGTTTATCTTGCTGAGCGAGAAGGTTGGTTTCGATATCTCGAAGGCTTTGCCTACCAGAGAGTTGCGCCATAGCCATGGCCGTAAATTGATCCCAGCGGGTAGCAGAGCGCAATTTTTGACCGCGATGGTGCTTAGAAGCGAGAGACTGAAATTCATGTCTCGAAATAGGTCTTAGCAGTTGATGAAAAGCAGTGTTAGAATGTGACAAAGCCTGAATCCCTTTGATTGCTGTTTGTTTCGCAACTCCAGTTTACCAATTTGATTCAGGCTTTTTTAGTGCTACCCCAAAACTATGGGACAGCAGTGGGCTTCAAGCCCCTTTTTTATTGTCCATGGGTTTGCTATTTCACCTTGATCAATAGCCCATTTCCGTGAGTATTTCATCATAGCCTTGCTGATAATCTTTATACTTAAAGCGATAGCCTAGTTTCACTAAACGGCTGGAATCACAGCGTTTGCTGCCGCGGCGGGTCACCTCGGGCACATCATGGTCGGGCTCCACATCACCTATGCGATCTTTCAACCACTCAAATACTTCAAATATAGGCGTCGGTGTTGGATCTGATGCTAAATACACAGAATCCAAAGCAGTGCCCTTCTCGTCTTGCTCAATGAGAAACGATAAAACACCAATGCAATCATCACGATGTATGCGATTGGTCCACACATCGGGTTCAGGATCACAATGAGCGCCTTTTTTTGCTTGATTGATTAGCCTTGTGCGACCTGGACCATAAATACCACTGAAGCGCACTACGGTTCCGGTAAAATCGCTATGCAGCAATGTTGACTCTGCTTCTAACATCTTACGACCGGCAAATGCTGTGGGCTCCAGTTCAGTTTCTTCGTTTACCACGGCGCCATCATGATGCGGATAGACACTGGTACTGGAGACAAAAAAGATGCGTTTAGGACTTTCATGATTCTGCTTAAGTAGCGCCAAAATATGGCGTAAACCCATGACGTAATATTTGTCATAACCTTCTTCGGAGAACTCAGGGCTGGCTACACAATAGACTACATAATCGATTCTCTCTGGTAGGATTCCAATAAGAGTCTCCATATCTGAAACGTCTGCACTGATCGTATGAATGCCTTCGCCAATGGACTTTTCGCTACGGCGCATACCCCAAACGTCATGACCTTGCTGTTTGAGTGATCGGGCTAACCCGCCACCGATGTCGCCACTGCCGACGATTAAAAATCTTGCCATAGGCCTTACTCCCTATTTTGTTTCACTCGCTCATTGGTATAAGCTATTGGCTGGCTTAAATAGATTAATACCATGACATTATCGGAACTAAAATACATTGTCGCCCTCGCCCAAGAGAAACATTTTGGCCGTGCTGCTGAACGCTGCTTTGTCAGCCAGCCTACTCTTAGTGTGGCTATAAAAAAACTAGAAAGCGAGCTAGGCATTAGTATTTTTGAACGCTCCAAGAACTCAGTGAATCTTACGCCGCTTGGTGAGCAAGTGGTTCAACAAGCGAATGTAGTGCTCGAAAACGTAAAGAGCCTGAAAGAAATCGCCCAAGGAGGCAAAGATCAGCTGAAGGGAGCCCTCAAAATCGGTGCGATTTACACCATTGGTCCTTATTTATTCCCGCATCTAATTCCACAAGTTCAGTCCTTAGCTCCGGATATGCCGCTTTACATCGAAGAGGACTACACAAAAAATCTGCGACGCAAACTGCGTGAAGGCGAGCTGGATGTGATTATCATTGCTCTGCCTTTCACCGAACCTGATGTCCTGACAAAAGCCATCTATGATGAGCACTTTGAAGTTCTATTACCCAATGGACATCGGTGGTTGCAAAAAGACGCCATTCATCCTGATGAACTGCCTGAGAGTGACTTGCTACTATTGGGCGAAGGCCATTGCTTCCGTGACCAAGTGTTGGAAATGTGCCCAGCACTGGCTAAGCATCAAAACAGTAAATTAAAAGCCGTAATGGAAGGCAGTTCGTTAGAAACCCTTCGCCACATGGTCGCTTCAGGTATGGGCATAACCGTATTGCCAAAGAGCGCCACTGGCACCAATCAATACCCAAGTGAAGTGTTGCAAACTAGGCCCTTCATCAAACCCATGCCGTCACGAACGGTAGCGATCGCATGGCGTGCTAGTTTCCCAAGACCCAAAGCTGTGGACTTAATTACTCAAGCCGCGAGTTTATGTCAGCTGTTCTAGATTCATTGGTTGAAACGCCGGTCACGGCGCTAAAGAATGTGGGCCCAGCCATGGCAGAAAAACTCGCCAAACTGGGTATCCACAATGTTCAAGACTTAGCCTTCCATTTACCACTTCGTTATCAAGATCGTACGCGAATTACGCCCATCGGTGGCTTAAGAGCCAATCTAGACGTGGTAGTCGAAGGGGATATCAAAGCCGCTGACGTGGTATTCGGTAAACGCCGCTCATTGGTTGTGCGCATTCAAGATGGCACTGGCACACTGACGTTGAGATTTTTTCATTTTAGTGCCGCCCAAAAAAACAAATTAAAAAAAGGCGAACGGATTCGCTGTTTTGGGGAAGCGCGTCCGGGTAAATCTGGGCTAGAACTCTATCACCCAGAGTATCAGTTCATGGATGAACTCAATGATACGCCAACCGAGCAAACACTCACCCCGATTTATCCGAGCACCGAGGGACTGGCGCAGATCCGCTGGCGTCAGCTCATGAGCCAAGTGGTGGCACTGATTAAACAAGGCGTGGGCGTGGAAGACTTGTTACCAGCAGAACTGTTAACGTCGAAAAATATGCCGAGCCTGGCGCAGGCATTGCTTTACCTGCATCAACCGCCGGTCGGTTCCGATCTTGATCAAATGGAATTATATGCCCACCCCGCTCAGCATCGACTGATCATAGAAGAACTGTTGGCCCACAACCTCAGCATGCAAAAAATGCGAGAAGAAATGCAGCGCCATGCGGCACCGGCTATTCCTGCTAGCCAGGATTACTTAGCCAAATTGCTCAAGCAATTACCCTTTACTCCCACTAATGCACAGCAAAGAGTGAATCAAGAAATCGTTGCCGACTTTGCCAAAGGCTTTCCCATGCTTCGTTTAGTACAAGGGGATGTTGGCTCAGGCAAAACTCTGGTCGCTGCCATGGCCGCGTTGCATGTTTTGGAGCAAGGCTATCAGGTGGCCATCATGGCGCCCACAGAAATATTGGCAGAACAGCATCTTAAGAATTTCCAAGGCTGGATGGAGCCTTTGGGGATTTCCATGGCGTGGCTTGCAGGCAAAGTCAAAGGCAAAGCCAGAGAGGCAACTCTGAATGCTATAAAGCAGGGTGATGCACAATTGATCGTAGGTACCCATGCACTATTTCAAAACGATGTAGAATTTAAAAATCTTTGCTTAGCTATCATTGATGAGCAACATCGCTTTGGTGTTCATCAGCGCTTAGCCCTGCGCGAGAAAGGCAAGAGTATTAACCCTCACCAACTCATCATGACCGCAACACCCATTCCACGAACGCTAGCAATGAGTGCTTACGCAGATTTAGATACCAGTATCATTGATGAATTACCGCCCGGTCGCAGTCCAGTGAATACTGTGGTCATTGATCAAGATCGCCGTGATCAAATTGTTGAACGTATTCGCGCCGCTTGCATAGAAGGGAGACAAGCCTATTGGGTTTGTACTCTCATCGAAGAAAGCGAAGAGATGGAAGCGCAAGCTGCCGAAGTCACAGCTCAATCTCTGCAAGATGCGTTACCTGAGTTGAAAATTGGAATGGTCCATGGTCGCTTAAAAGCTCAAGAAAAAGCCGACATTATGGCCGCCTTCAAAGCTGGCGACTTGCATCTGTTGGTCGCCACCACAGTGATAGAAGTAGGCGTCGATGTACCCAATGCCAGTTTGATGGTCATTGAAAATCCTGAGCGCTTGGGTCTTGCCCAATTGCACCAATTACGAGGCCGTGTCGGACGCGGCACTGCACAAAGTCATTGCGTATTGCTTTATCAAACGCCATTAAGCCAGCAAGGTAAACAGCGTTTGCACGCCATGCGCGATACCAGTGATGGATTTAAAATTGCCGAGATTGATTTACAAATCCGCGGTCCAGGTGAAGTGTTAGGAACACGACAAACCGGTCTCATGCAAATGCGTATCGCTGACTTACAGCGAGATGGCTATTTGCTCGACGATATTCAACAATTATCACAACAACTTATGCAGCAACATCCACACTGGGTAGACGCCTTAATACAACGCTGGCTCGGTGAAAACGTGCGCTACGGTCAAGTCTAAAAACAAATTAAAAATTTCCTCTGGAAAACGCGCACCACAAAATATTTTTCGTTAGAATTCGCGCCGCATTCTACACACCGACTAAACTACCAATATGAACATACGAACTTTAAAATACGGCCTGCTAGCCATGTTAATGTCAGCCGCTTCGTGGGCTGCCTCTGATGTCACTTTATACACAGAACAATTTCCTCCCTACAACATGACGTCCGATGGAAAAGCTTTTGCGCATAAAGCTGAAGATATTTCAGGTTTATGTACCGATATCGTGAAGCAAATTCTGCAACATGTATCTCTAGACGTTCGCATGAAGCTGCGTAATTGGAGCTACGGCATGAGCAAAACTAAGCAAAAGCCTAACACGGGTCTTTTTTGTACAGCTAAAACACAAGAACGATCAGAACTGTTTCAATGGGTTGGACCTTTAACTGAGATCCGCTGGACGCTATTTGCCCGACCAGACTCCAGCATTAAGCTAGACAACCTTGAAGCTGCAAAACAATACAATATCGGCGGTTACAAAGACGATGTTATGACCACTTATTTGCAAGACAGAGGCTTTAAAATATCGGCACTAGCCAATGACAGTGTGAATCCTAAACGCTTAATGTTAAATCAAATAGACTTATGGGTAGCCGACGAACTATCGGGCCCCTATGTAGCCTCAGACAGCGCCGATATCGACGGTTTGAAAAATGTGCTTGTATTCAAAACAAGTCCACTCTATATCGCATTTAACCCGAAAACGGATCCGCAAATCATTAAAGGCTTCCAGCAAGCCTACGACAAAGTGAAGCGTTCTGGTCAAATAGAGGTCATTGAGAGGACATACGGCCGCTAGTCTTTTCTTTTAACTGGGCTCTAGGATAACTAGGGTCTAGTTCACATTAATACGATCAGTAACATCTCTCTGCGCTTTTTTGTCTATAGTTTGAAGATATCCGCCAAGGTCCAAGCAAGGTCGTGGTAACTGACTATAATTGTTCTAAGAGGGAGACACATGGGACTGCCAAGTCGTATTCAGAAAGTGCTCGATGAATGGAAGGTAACCTATCAGGTCTCTGCTAATGAATCCGTACCCATTACTTCATCGGTTTATCGTATGCCAGGTCTGACAGAAAACAGCGCTCAACTCTCTATACTCGAAGATGAACACGGTCGCATTCAAGTCATTTTTCCAGCCAGCCAAATACTCGACCTAAACAAGGTCTTCACTCTAACGGCACGGCAATTCAAACCCGTTGATCAAGCCTCTGTGCAGCGTCTTTGCCAAGGCCTCAATCTCGAAAGCCTGCCCGCGCTTCCACAAATTACGGGCCTTGAAACCTACGTTGACCAGCACTTACTCGAGCAAGATCAGATCGACATCATCATTGATGGCGAACAGCAACTGCAGATGGAAAAAACCGATTTTCAGACCATGGTGAGTTCAGCACGTATCGGTGACTATTGCTCCAAACCACCGGTTCCTGTTACGCCCGATAAAGATTGGACACAAAAAGATATCGCACAAATTAATCAAGCAGTTAAGACCTTCACTCAATTAAGAATTCATCAGCGTTTGGAAGAAACCCTGGATATTCCACCCATGCCCGAAACGGCCCGTGACATTATCGACTTACGCATGGATCCAGATGCAGAAACAGAGCAGCTCGCCAAGCTTGTTCAGCGTGATCCTGGGCTTGCAGCGCAAGTTATCTCTTGGGCTAATAGTCCGTATTACGGGATCAGTGGCACCATTACCAGCGTTCAAGAAGCGGTTATACGTGTACTAGGCTTTGACCTCGTCATTAATTTAGCCTTGGGACTATCATTAGGTCGTACCTTAAGTGTACCTAAAGAGGGGCCTCAAGGTTACACGCCGTATTGGCAACAAAGCGTTTATACGGCGGCATTAACCTCTGAACTAATCCGAGCGATGCCATCGGAAAAAAGGCCTTCCCAAGGCATGGCCTATCTATGTGGACTGTTGCATAACTTTGGCTTTTTGATTTTAGCCCATGTCTTCCCGCCGCACTTCCAATTAGTGAGCCGTCACATGGAAGCCAACCCTCATATCAATCGCTATTACATTGAACAACATTTAATGCATATCACTCGCGAGCAAATTAGTAGTAATTTATTGAAGCACTGGGGCCTGCCCGATGACGTATGTGTTGCCATCCGCAACCAAAATGAACCTGGCTATCGGGGGGAGCATGCTGAGTTAGCTTTGCTGTTGTTTGTCGCGTCACGCTTACTTAGTGTTGAACGTCTTAACGATGCGCCTGCAGAAGCCATTCCACAGGAAGTAAAAGACTACTTACAACTTGATGATACTAAGGTTCAAGGAGCTTTGGAGAAGGTGCTGGATTCCCAAGAGGACCTTCAAGAAATGGCTCGTCAGCTCGAGGCTTAGTTGGCTCAAGTAATGCCACAGCCAATAGCGAAGCGTGCAAACGAGTAAAGTACTGATTAACAGCAGTTGATGCGGCTTCAAACCATGCTCGATAAGCCGCAGAATCCTTGGCCAGTATATTTAGCTGAGTATTATCTATCTGTCGGAATGCAAAAAAGTAGAATGCCGATAGCTCGTTGTATAGGGCTTTACGAACCTCCTGCTTCTGTGCTTGCCAGCGCTGGTCGATAGACAGTTGCAATTGCTCGTTGTCTAAACCCGTCAGGTTCAAGCTGTAACAGCTTTTCCATAGTCCCTCATGCAACGCTAAATTTACACGCAATATTGGATCAACAATCATATTTACCAGTTCTAAGCGGGTTTCAGTCGGCGTTTGTGTCTGCAGTTTGAAATAATACTCTCGTAATTTGTCACGCTGATTGGTTTCGAGAGCTGATGCCTCAAGTCGTTTTCGTATACCCCAAGACTTTGCTTGCCAAGGAACAGCGGGAGGATTATTGAGATTTGCCAAGATTCCATCAGCCACTCGACTTGCCGTGAAATTTTGCTTTGCAAATTGCAACCTCTCAGATACTCGATATTGCATCTGTGGTTGCATGGCCAACAAGCATGCAGAGTGGATATCTTGCCATAATGGCGACACTTGAGCGCTCAGATCTTCGATCACTGTACGCTGAGACGCGGCCAGAGAATCAAAAGATATGACTAAGATAAAATGACAAATAACAAGTTTAATCGCGCGCATCTTCAAACCCACCCGCGTTGGGATCTGCAAAAACCGCTTCGTCCAAGCGCTGTTCGGATTTTGCTACGACACAAGTCACCGCGGCATCACCGGTAACATTCACAGCCGTTCGCGTCATATCGAGCAAACGATCCACACCGATAATCAACGCAATACCTTCAACAGGTAAGCCCACTTGAGTCAGCACCATAGACAGCATCACCAGACCAACCCCAGGCACTCCGGCAGTACCGATAGATGCCAAAGTAGCCGTCGCAATGACGGTTAAAAAGTCTGTTACTGATAAATCAATACCATATGCCTGAGCAATAAACACAGTTGCCACTCCCTGCATAATAGCAGTGCCATCCATATTGAGTGTAGCTCCCATTGGTACAGTAAACGAAGCAATACTATTATCCGCGCCGAGCCGTTTCTCTACAGTACGCATGGTGATAGGGATAGTGGCATTACTTGAGGCAGTACTGAAGGCAAACAATTGTACATTGCGCATCTTCTTAAAGAATGTAGCCGGACTTAAGCGAGCGAGCAGCTTTACTAATAAACCATAAGTCATACCGGCATGGATAAAGAGTACTAGCAATACAGTTACAAAATACACCGCCAACTCAGCGATGGCTGACAAACCCTTGCTTGCGAACACATTAAACAGCAAAGCAAAAACACCATATGGCGCAACTTTCATTAGCATGGTTACTAGATTTAAGATGACCTCATTCCAATCACTGAAATTGTCTTTAAGACGCTTGCCAGCGGCACCACTATGATTCAATGCCAAACCTAGCAGTAATGCAAAGACGATGACCTGCAACATCTTGCCTTCCGCCATGGCAGTAATTGGATTGGTGGGGACGATATCCACCAGCACCTGAACAAACGAAGAGGCCTTAACTTCAATAGACTGGCTCTTTGCCGATAGGTCAGCCCCCACTCCTGGTTCAATCATGAATGCAAACGCCATTGCAAGACTAATCGCAATAGCGGTTGTGGCGAGATAGAGCAGCAGCGTCTTAGCACCTAGGCGACCTAAATCTTTTCCGCCACCTAAATTTGAAACACCATAAACCAGAGAAACTAAAACCAGAGGGACTACCAAAAGTTTAAGCGTGGCAACGAACACTTTTCCCACCACAAAAAACACACCGCCAACAAGCCACTCATCAAGTAAGGCGTCATACCAAGGCGCAATACCATATAAGGTTTGTGCCAAACTGCCTGTAACGATGGCCAAAATCATGGCCAACAGAATCGCTTTGGTGAGTCCTTGTGGTTGAATCATAGGCTTATTTTTTTCTAGGTTTGAGGAATTTGGTTAACCCTTGGAACCACATCACTTCGGAAAAATCGCCTTTTATCACCAGATCTTTATTTTGAATACCGGCCATAAACGCGTTTTTATCTTTGGCAGTCAATATAGAAAGTCCGGCAGCGGCATCTTTGAAATCCAAAGCAAACGTTGGCTCATCGACTAAACCACGCTTAGTTTTCACATTACCATCTTTAACAACGTAATGACGACCAGTTCCACTGTGGGTTTGAATTTGAAATACGAGATCTTTGCCAGCAATATATTCTTGGCAAGCAGGATTGTCTTTGGCTGCTTTCTTTAGAATTTTACCTAAAGCCCAAAGCAAGATTTTAAATTTTATTGTTTGCATTGATAAAACCAGATTGTTGAGAACAAGGAACGCACTCGGCTAGCGCACACGTCATGTAAATGCGTGTAGACCGCTCGCTAGGAGGCTGCGGCATAATACCATGCCACCTAGCTTCATCAATGACTATAAATGATCATAATGACCACTTAATCAGTGCGGTATATACAGAACTAGTTGTTTACTGCGTCTTTTAACGCTTTACCTGGTTTAAAACCGACAGAGTTGCTGGCCTTAATAGTGATGGCTTCACCTGTCTGTGGGTTTTTACCTTGACGCTCTGGACGGTGTTTTTGCACAAAACTGCCAAAGCCAATTAAGCTAACGGAGTCGTTTTTGCGAAGAGATTCAGTGATTTGATCAGTAATGATCGTGATGATTTCTGACGCTTTTTCTTTAGAAATATCTGCATTCTCAGCAACAGCCGCCGCTAATTCAGGTTTGCGCATATTGATTACCCATCTTTTTTATTGTTTTTAATTTATGCCAGCAACGCAGGCAATTCCTTATTGAGTTTTATCTTTTCAGCAACGCAGTCACCGGTCAAGGCGTAACCCAGCAAATTTTCTTCGGAATCACGGAAAAGTGCCTGAATATTCGGAGATTGGCCTTCAAACACCCATGAACCTTGGACATTTTCCGCCGGCGGGCAAGTGACCACAGGCAAACTTGGCGTTTTTACCATAATCGGCATAACCGGATATTTGACTTCCGTAGCATCTCCGCACAGGGTTTTTGCCAACGCTCGAGCACTGTTCATAAGAGGCAAGACATACAACAAATGATGCCCTTCAACTTCAGCACAATCACCCAAGGCATAAATATGAGGTTCACTAGTTTGAAGTAGTCGATTTACCTGAATGGCCTTGCCTACATGCAATCCGGCAGCTTGCGCGATATCTGTATTGGCCTTTAAGCCCACCGCAGATAGAACTACATCCACTTCAAGCGTTTGTCCGTTGTCCAAGGTCACCATGAATCCCTGGTCTTGAGCGTTAATCTTCACCACGGATTGCTGTAAGTGTAAGTTAACGCCAAGGGTTTCCAGTGCCGGAATTAATGCTTGTCCACATGGCTCTGGTACCAATCGACTAAGAGGCTGAGCATCAGGCGCAACGAGATCTACATGGAAACCAGCACTACCTAAATCGTGGGCGTACTCTGTACCCACTAAACCCGCTCCCATGACGAGGACTTTCTTCTTACCCTTTACTTGCTGATAGAAACGGTCGTAGTCTTGTAAATCATTCACGTGCAAAGCGTGTTCAAAACCATCTATTGGAATTTGTATAGGGCTGGCACCCATGGCAAGAACCAAATCGCTGTATTCTAGAGTCTCTGCACCCAACGCAATGGTTTTTTGCTCAGGATTAATCGCCGTTACCGTTTGCTGTGTACGAATTTCAAGCTTTAATTGCTCTGCCATCGTGGCAGCGTCCGCCATGGCCAAACCGTCTGCGTCTTTTTGCTTGCTGAAGCCTGTGGATAACATAGGCTTACTGTATTGGCGACCATCATCTTGAGTAATCAAGATAATCTGACGCGAATCATCCTGCTTGCGAATTTCTTTAATCAAGTTATAGCCGGCTAGACCAGAACCAATAACGATAAGAGGTGCGGACATTTAGAACTCCAGATTACGCTAATTCGATCATTTCGAAATCTTCTTTACCTACGCCGCAATCAGGGCAAAGCCAATCTTCTGGGATATCTTCCCATTTCGTACCTGGCTCTATGCCTTCTTCAGGGCACCCTTCCGCTTCATCGTAAATCCAGCCACAAACAATACACTGCCATTTGGTAAACTCTTGAGACATGAATCTCTCCTACTTCTCTCTAACTGGTACAAAACCGTGTCAGAATACATATTGTCCGACAATTTGACAAATGCAATCCTGTCAAAAGTCATGATAGCCAACTTATTAGGTTGGCGTCATCTTGGTTTTATACAATGCTTCATTCTTTATCCATCTCAATTGAAGCGCGCGATTACATCTTCGTTGAGTTCCATAAGTTTCTCGTATTCTTGATGGAACCAAATCAATGCGGATTCAAACCGACCAAAATGAATTTCCCCGACTACGCCACTTGCCATATTGGATTGTATGGTTTCGCCCAGCACCCAATCTTCCATAAGAATTTTGTTTACCAAGTGATGATTTGTTTCATGCATTTTAAGCTCATCATCAGACCATTGATCGGAACCATCAGCAGGTTGCTCGACGAGCAGCACTTCTTCAATCAATGTTTCCCCTGCAGACAAAGGTATCGTGCGGATAATAGAGAGATTGTCCGGTTGAGCAAGAAACAGTAACCCAGGCGGTAATGCGTAAATAATGTTCGCCATTTTGCGCAAGTCCCATTTGTCTTCCGATAGTTCGCTGGCCTCAAGAATAGGTTTTTTCGGCAAAACCATTCGCATGTTTCTGCTTCCAAAGCCCTCCCATGTTGACAAGTTCCCTAAGAAAAACGGAGCTAACGTGTTCTTGTGAGCAACGTTGAAATGGTAAGCCTCGATTCCGCCTTCTAAAAGAATTTTCCAGTTCGCGTTGATCTTATAGCTACGAGACTTATAGACACGCAAATTGTCGAGATTCAAATACTCAAACCCAGAGATCATTTGAGGCTCCAGAACATCACTGGGCACTTCTTTATTAGGGTTTAAACAGACATAGACAATGCCACCAACAACACGACTGTTGAATTCGATTAGGCCAAGCTTGTTCTTATCCAAGTCGGAAAAACCGCGATCAAAATCAGGAGCTCCTGCAAGATTCCCTTTATCGTCATACGTCCAAGCATGATAAGGGCATACGAAACGCCGTTTGCAACCACGCTCCCCTTGATCAACCAGACGAGCATTGCGATGACGACATGCATTCGCGAAAACCCGTACCGTGTGATCATCGCCTCGAACGATCAGTAACGAAATACCATTCGTCCATTGCACACTTATGTAATCTCCCTGATTCGGAACTTCACACGCAGCCGCTATAGCGATTGGTCGATCAGTAAAGATTTTTTCGTTTTCACGAGCAAACCACTGAGGAGAGACATAACGATCAATGTCGTGCGCCACAGCAGATTGAGCATATTGCGTTTCGCCCTGCTCTCTCAGTGCTAAAACTTCTTCAATTAGTCTGATTTCTGTTTTTCTGTCCATTAATCCCTCCACTCACTTTAGTGATTCTCGTTAAATCCAACTTATGTTCGGTAATAACAATAGCAACCTGAAGTAAACTAAAAGTGATGTTTTTGGACTATTTATAATCTAATATGGACAATCTAACGGATTAATCTGCGTAAATGTGAGAGCGATGTCTGAGACCGGATTGAATAAAAGACCTATTGAAATCGCCTTCCTAATCCCTGATCAGTTCTGGAGTAGCACCATTACCTCTTTTGCCGAGGTATTTCATGGTATGCAACTCAACGCAAAGCTTTTTCAAAACAACGAGTTCAAGGGCATCAATAGTACTTTTCTGCGCTGTACAGATGAGCCCGTAAATGGGTTTTCTGGCTTAAATGTCGGTACAGAGCGGTTTGATGCTTACCCAGGCACGCATTTTGACGTCATTATTGTTCCATCTGTTTGGGATTTATCGGTTAAAAAACTAGAACTGGTTCACGATGCATTGCTTTGGTTAAGACAGCAACATGACGCGGGATGCCGCGTGATCGGCTTAGTGACGGGCGTCTTTTTTCTTGCAGAGGCCGGGATTCTTGATGGAAAACAAGCCAGCGTCCATTGGGCCTCGAAAAACACTTTTAAGCAGCGTTTTCCTAAAGTGCAGATTTCAGATAAATCGGATATTACTCAATCTGGTCACATTATTACGACTTCAACAACGCCCGCCATATTCGATGTGATTTTATTGATCATTCAGCATTTTCTTGGTGATCGCTCAGCAGATATGGCCTCTCTTTACTTCACCTTTCGCGATCGCGATGAGCCTGTTCCATTTTTTATCGAGCCAGATACTAAAGATACGGTGGTTGAAGCCGCTCGAGAATACATTCGAATGAATTACACTCGGCCCATAAAACTTCAGGAATTAGCTCAGCAACTCAATGTTACTCAACGTACTCTTACACGTCGTTTTAATGCTGCTCTGGGTGAAACTCCAATTGCATACCTACTTAGCTACCGACTTAAGATTGCTAAAAACTTACTTAAATCGACGGATTATCAGGTTCAACAGATCGCAGAACAAACTGGGCATGCGTCGGCAACGGTTTTTTGCCGTAACTTTAAATCCATGTTTGGTTGCAGCCCAAAGGAATATCGAAAGGATATGAATCAACCGTAACCGAGTTACATATATCAACATTTCATTATTTCCCTTGATTTTGCCACACCCATGACGCATCCTGCGCGCGCCTTATCTGTCAAATAAGTATATGTCTTTTCATTTTTGCACTCGCATACGAAACCAGTCTTGGGTTAATTTAAATCCCGTCCCTCGCAACGTGAATTCAGTTGAGTTACGTCATTGGTTGCTTGACGAAGGTTCGCTCACTAAGCGTCTCAAAAGCTTGGGGCGCTTTAGCGTTGAGATTATCAATACTGGCTATGGCCGCCCTTTTTTGAGCGAGGCTCGAGTTTTAGGCATTTCGACTCGACAACAGGTTTATATCCGAGAAGTGCGCTTGTGCGTGAACGGAGAGGCCTTAGTGAAGGCTAGAAGCATTATCCCAAGAAGTACCTTAACTGGCCCCGAGCGGCAATTACTAAAACTTAATAGTAAACCTCTGGGCGAATATCTATTCAACCACAGGTGCATGCATTTAGGCCCGATAGAAGTAAAACAAGGCCAAGTCGATAGCAGCTCTCTGTGGGGCCGTCGACGGGTTTTTTCTATTAATCGGAAGCCTGTTTTGGTGAGTGAGTTCTTTTTGCCTGCAATTCAAAACCATTGCGAATAGTCTTTGATGCTAGAGCAAACCAAATGGACAGGTTACACTTATGCTTCATTTCTGATGCACTGAATTAGAGCATGTCTTGGTTAATTGATCGATTCCCCAAATTACCTCTGTATTGGCAACTTACTCGCCTTAATCGCCCTATCGGTATTTATCTGCTCCTATGGCCAACTATGTGGGCATTATGGATTGCCGGTGAAGGTCAGCCCAGTGTTGCCAATGTCACCATTTTTATCCTTGGTGTTGTGCTCATGCGCAGCGCTGGCTGTGTAATCAACGATTATGCTGATCGACATGTTGATGGCCATGTTAAACGAACCAAGGAGCGTCCACTGGCACAGAAACTGATTAGTGAAAAAGAAGCATTGGGGCTATTTGCCGTCCTATGCTTAGCGGCTTTCATTTTGGTGCTGTTTACCAATGCATTTACTATTTATTTGTCGATAGGAGGTGTCGTTCTTGCAAGCCTCTATCCATTCATGAAACGTCACACTCATTTACCGCAAGTAGTACTCGGCGCCGCCTTCTCTTGGGCCATCCCCATGGCGTTTGCCGCGCAAACAGAATCCTTGCCCGACATTGTATGGCTGCTTTATTGTGCCAATGTTATTTGGACCATCGTGTACGATACCCAATACGCCATGGTAGATCGTGATGACGATTTGAAGGTTGGCATCAAAAGCACAGCTGTTCTCTTTGGCGACGGAGATAAAGTGATCATTGGCGTATTGCAAGCCATGACCATAGTCACTTGGATATTGATCGCAAACCAAATGCTCGCCACGTGGCCAATTTATCTTGCCATTGCCCTATCTGCTGGCTTGTTCGTCTATCATCAGTATCTCATTCGTGAACGCGACCGCGAGAGTTGCTTTAAAGCGTTTTTACACAATCATTGGGTTGGAGCCGTATTATTTGTTGGCCTAGTGGGTCACTATTTGTTGGCTTAGCAGGAAATATTGCCTGATATGGCGCCGTGTCACATATCTGTAATACTAAGCATGTGTAATGGCTCTGTAATGTAAGTAACCAGAATAGAGCACATCTATGAAACAGCAGGGAAAAAAGATCTTAATCGTAGATGATGAAGCATCCATCCGCGAGATGATCGCCGTTGCCTTAGAAATGGCCGGGTATGAGTGCATAGAAGCCAGTAATACCCAAGATGCATATAGCCTCATCATCGATGAACATCCGGAAATGATCCTTCTTGATTGGATGCTTCCTGGCACCAGCGGATTGGAATTCGCTCGCCGCTTAAAACGTGATGATCGTACTAACGAAGTCCCCATTATCATGCTGACCGCGAAAGGCGAAGAAGATAACAAGGTTTTGGGGTTAGAGGCCGGAGCAGACGATTACATCACCAAGCCATTTTCACCACGAGAGCTTGTCGCGCGATTAAAAGCCGTATTGCGTCGCACTACTCCTCAAGGAATTGAAGATCCCATTGAGGTGAACGGTCTAATATTGGATCCAGTTTGTCATCGCGTCAGTGCAAATGATGAAGCGCTAGATATTGGCCCTACAGAATATCGTTTATTGCAGTTTTTCATGACACACCAAGAGCGTGCTTATAGTCGAACTCAATTGTTAGATCAGGTCTGGGGTGGTAATGTTTACGTGGAAGAACGAACGGTTGATGTACACATCCGTCGTTTACGTAAAGCCCTTGGGTCAAATTATGAACATCTTATTCAAACCGTTCGTGGCACAGGGTATCGCTTCTCAACTAAAGCGTCTTAAGTAGTAGCCTATGACACATGATTGGCGCAGCGCCATCCGACAACTAATTTTTATATTGGGATGTGCTTATTTGTTCGGATGGCTCATCGGTCACACTGCATGGGTTATTAGCGCCTGTTTATTTGTTTATTTAGTTTGGCATTTAAAACAACTTCACAAACTCCATCTGTGGTTACAAGACCAAGAAGAAGAGCCACCTACAAGTCATGGGTTATGGGGTAGTACTTTTGATGATGTATATCGGCTACAACGCCGTAATCGAAAAGCTCGAGCACGCCTGAAAGCTGTTTTAAAGCGAGTACAAGACAGTACAGCTGCCTTAAAAGACGGCGTATTGATGGTCGACAGCAATGGTAACCTAGAGTGGTGGAATAAAGCCGCCTCACGCCTATTGGGTTTGCGCGAAGGCAGCGACATCAATCATCCCATAACAAACCTTGTACGTGACCCTAGCTTCAAAAGCTACTTCGATCGTATCGAATATGATACCCCCTTAGAGATTAACTCTCCTATTAATCACGACGTTCGTTTAGAATTTCACATCACATTATTCGGCCGACAAGACCGACTTATCTTATGTCGGGACGTAACACAGCTGCGTCACCTTGAAGCTATGCGCGAAGACTTTGTCGCGAATGCGAGCCATGAATTACGCACACCTCTAACAGTCATTTCGGGCTACTTAGAAACCTTTCTAGACTATCAAGATACTTTACCATCTCGATGGGGCCGCGCGATTAAGCAAATGCACGAACAAAGCCAGCGTATGCAGAACTTGATAAACGACTTACTACTGCTTAGCCGCCTAGAAACCACTCACAGTCCAGACCATAGCCCTGTCGCTGTCGTTTCAATGTTGAAGCGACTACAAGGGGACGCTATCACGATCAGCCAAAACAAAAAGCATAGCATTGAGCTCGAAGCTGAGGATGTGGATATTTTAGGTATGGATACAGAACTGAGTAGCGCCTTTGGTAACTTGGTCTTCAATGCAGTGAAATACACACCAGAGAATGGGAAGATCAAAATTCACTGGTACCGTGATGAGCAAGGGGTGCATTTAAGTGTCAAGGATAACGGTTTAGGTATAGATGAACGCCACATTCCTAGACTGACTGAGCGTTTTTATCGCGCCGATGCAAGCCGGCATAGCAACACCGGGGGAACTGGGTTAGGTCTAGCTATTGTGAAGCATGTTTTGCTGCGCCACGGTGGGCGATTAGAAATTAAAAGCAAGCTTGGGGCGGGCAGCGAATTTCTTTGTCACTTCCCCAGCTCACGCATAGTGAATAACCTGAAGCGAACAGGATAGTTATCCGCGCACCTTAGCAACAAACTTCGATAAAGCCGCAAGTTTTTCAGGGTCTTCATCTTCGTATTTCACCTGCATATTGAACAGCTCGCCGGAAATGCGTTTGTCAGGACTAATCACGGCACAAACAAAACAATTTACCCGTGCCACAATATCCTCCTCTTTAGAAACGATATCCACAACCACTTGATCAAACAATGTAGGAATTCCTTGCTCGCGTTTTACCACCAACACCATTTCACTGAGATTCAAGTCCTTCACAATACAGCGTAATTCGTTACCATCCGCTAAGCGCACATGAGCTAACGCAACGTTGCGAGCCGCTGCTTTGCTGACTTTTTTGGCTGGGGCGGGTGACGCAGAGCCACCCGTTAATAAGCTTGCACTGTTAGAGGCTTGAGATTTGGCTTTCGCCGCCGGTGCAGCAGTAGCTGCACCTCCCGTTAAAAGGCTTGCAGTATCACTGGATTGCTGAGCTTGACGCGCGGTTTTTTGAGGACTTGTTTTATAGAACTTGTAAATTAAACGTGCCAGCTTAGTTCCTAACTGCTCGTTGTTAAACGGTTTGCCAATATAGTCGCTAACACCCGCCTCTACTGCTTTTACAATGTGACTTTTCTCACTCCGGCTAGTGATCATCATGAAAGGAACGGTTTTGTAGTGATCGTCTTGGCGCATCCACTCGAGCAACTCTAGACCGCTCACATTAGGCATTTCCCAATCACATAACACGACATGAAAGTGCTTTCCGCGCATTAATTGCTGAGCTTGGGCGCCGTCTGCTGCTTCCTCTACTTTTGAATCTGGGTACTGGGCTTTTACCGCTCGCTTTACCAAGTCACGGATAAAGCTAGCATCATCTACTACTAATATTTTTAATGCCGCCATCGCTGTTTGTGCCTCACCCTAAACTCGTACCCATCTCCTTTGAGGTTAGCACAGGAATTGGACGACATTTGGCCCGTTGTTTAAAATGCTCGCCTCAAAGGAGGAGCGGTCCATGACCCCAGAACGCGTGCAACGCATGCACGATATTTTGCGCAAACGTCAGCCAGACCTAACCCTGATTACTGACGCAGTATTCAAACCCCACAATTTAAGTGCCATCATCCGCTCTTGCGATGCGTTTGCAGTTAATGAACTAAATGTTGTTTGGCCCTATGACGATTATCAGACTTTTCGTGGTCGTGCTATGGGCTCACAGCAGTACGTCAACGTGAAAACGCACAAGGATGTGAGTCAAGCTATTCAAGGCTTCAAACAACAAGGCTACCAGATCGTTGCCGCGCACTTTTGCGACCAAGCCGTACCCCACTATGATATTGATTACACTAAGCCCACGGCTATCGTCATGGGTGCAGAGAAAAATGGCGTCAGTGCCAAAGCGATGGACCTAGTGGATCACAGCATCATTGTTCCGATGGAAGGCATGGTGCAATCTTTGAACGTGAGCGTCGCAGCAGCTCTAATCCTCAGTGAAGCCATGCATCAGCGCAAAAACAAGGGCATGTTAGGTGAGAATCAATTGGACTCTGAAACATACCAGATTCAATTTTTCGAATGGTGCTATCCTGATTTAGCCAAGCGCTGTAAAAAGCTAGGTATGGCTTATCCTAAACTCAAAGAAAACGGGGATTTTGTGGAACCCGCAGCGTTTAGCAAAGAATACAATCGTCGCGCGAATAGGTGAGTGTCTAATAGTCCGATGAAATGGATAAAGGAACAGCAACCAGCCGCAAATATCGATCACTGGGCTGCATACGGAAAAGCTTTAGATGTCGAAATTGCAAATCATATTGCAATAATTTAAGCATGCTCTCTTCTACCGATTTAGCGGCTTGTAGACCTAAATAAACAGCCATGACGGCATCTTTGGGCACTTTATAATAATGCTTATGGTGATCTTTTTTGGGCGCCGTTCGTTTTGGGCGAATGAGACGAGCTTCTTGTTGCCAAGCCCAATGCTCTGGGCGACGCAGTAAAGCCGGGAATGGGTTTTCTTTACTTGGAAACTCAGGTCGGGCATCCTCATATTCAACATTCGCAAAGAGCTGAGGACCACCTTCAGCTTTCGCACTTTGAAAAAAAGCGTGCTGCACATCCCACTGAATCGCAATACCCTTATGTGCATAGCCTTGATATTGCCAAAGTGCATCCCAGTAAATTGATCCAAATACTCTCAACATGCAAGCCTGACGGTAATACTCATTATGCTTTGCCGCCGGGGTTTGTTGCTTAGCCTGCTGCTGACGCAACTGCTTTTCAATATTGCCACGATTTTTTTGTGCTTGCTGTAAATAATACTCTTCGCTAACGATGGCTTTCATATGGTCATCCAATGCCATGTACATCGCGCGCACAGCAGCTTCAAATTGTTGCTGCGACATAGGCTCTTGCTTAGCTTCCACTACATGCTCATGGAACAAATACGGATCTTGCAAATCAGACGTATCCGGAAAGTAAATCCAACGACTTTTAAAGAGCGGCAAGTCCTTTTCCAATAAAAAACTGTACATAAAGCATCCTAGTCATCTTACTTTTAGCCTAGATGAATTTTCCCTGTTTGGATGTGCCTAGGAAATTGCCCTATGGCCATGTAAGCATTTTCCTACACGCGCTGTCAGAGATAAAACCTAATCATATTAAGGATTTATCTATTAGTACAAAGTTACCAGCGCTAACCCCCATGAAACCTCAACAACTCCAAAATATGACCAAACAGTTAAAGTAAATAACTTAAAACAGGGGGTTTGCCATTATCAATTATTGGGTAAAGTAGACCGTGTTCAAGGATGAACGCAAGGACAGCTGATTAGGATGATCGGCAACACGGATGTGTTCGATGGATTGTTAGACCGCTATTGGATGGTGGAACCTAGGGTGCTTTGACAGGTTTTTGCAGGATGCTGAAACCTGTCACTTTAGTTCCACCCTTTTTCATTTCTGAACTCTACATATCTTCTACTGATTCTCACCAAAGCTGATTCAACCACATTGCAAGTCGCCATGACGCTAACTGCAATTGACGATGCGTTACATCATCAGCCATTTCTAAATACGCTTCAGACACTAGCCTGTTCTCTTGTGTTTCGTACACCGAACGCTCAACTAACGCATGACTGATTTCTGCCCATTTCTCGGGACTATATAACGTCGCTTTAGGCATATCCTTTAAAAGCTCGGTACTGCCTTGCTGCCAGTTTTCATGGAAGCGTTCTACCAGTTGATGATCCCATAGTTTGTGTAAGCTCAAAGTATAATCTTGGTATTTCACTTCAAACCAATTCCCTCCACGATCTTCTTTGTACCCTGCATGCAAAGGTTGATGAATATCAGCGATAAGATGGATTAGCATACGTACTGCCATCGCTTGCTCTCGTTCTGAACCTGAACGAGCATATTCACTAAAGTCATAAATTGCTTGCACAATGCATTGGCCTTCTGGACAGTCGCGCTGTTGTTTATACTGCGTAGAACCCTTCGGCAAATTCACATAATGCAGAGGTTTAAGATGATTAAAGCGCTGATCACTTTTAATGTGATCCGCCCAAACTGAAGCATTTACAAACTTTTCTCGGCCAAAACCAAGGATGCTTTCGATTTGGTGTTTGGCATAAGGCGTTAGTTGCGGCCAGGCTGCGGCTGCCACCATTTTGTGGCCCAAATCGCCGTAGCTCCAAACTGTAGACGAAATAGAAAGTAGCCACAGCAGGCTACAAAGTTTGATTCTTCTTATCATTATGTCCAACTTTGTTTTTATTATTTTTGATAACGCTCCGCCAAGATTCCCAAAATAATGAACGATAACACAACGACGAGAGCAAAATAAACATCAGGTATTTTATACATAAGCTGCGCTACCTGCCCAGAGCCCCACACTGTAATGGCACCATAGCCAAGCGTACACAATAAAATGAATGCGCCAACTCTTAACGCCATGGGGTAAGGCTTAACAATGACACGAAGTGTACGATTAATGGTATCGCCGTATATCACCAAAAGTGTTGCAACAAAGGCTACGGCCATATTTGAACTATAAGGCCGCAACCATTGGCTGGCATCGATTAGTAAACTGTCCATATTCATTCTCAAGTCTATTTAAGGTTAGAAAGGTTAAGCGTCGGCTCTGGTAACATGTTTCAACGCATGATGTTTATGTTAGAACATTCGCAATGTGAGCCCGTTCTCGGCTGTAATGTGAAGTAGGCTTTTTGTAAAAGGAACTATTGACGCTGCACCCAAGCAAAAATTTTAGCGCTCGTAACTTAATGTTTTTTATAGACTTTTAATCAGCTCGCCTAATGTTACAAAACATTAAGAATAACCTTAGGGCATATAGCAATCACCACAAAGTCTGTTTTGATCTAGCCAGCATCTGCCAATTTGCATTTCCTGTGTCACACTTCACATTACCTGATTTTAGAACGGATTGTCTCACATGCAGCAGCCAGTACGTCTCGGACATATATTAATAAAACGCCGCGTGATTTCTGAGCAACAGCTTGATGCGGCTTTAACTTATCAACTTCGCCATGGTATGGCTTTAGGGGAAGCCCTAGTCGAGCTTGGTATGGCCAGCAATTATCAAGTTGCACGTGCCCTAAGGAAGCAAAGCCGCTTACGCTTCGTAGCGGCACTGACAGCCCTTTTCGTTGGACCTTTCACTATGTGCCAAGCCCAACAAAAGGTCGAGCACTTGCCTGAATACGAGCTGACAAAAGTAGCTGATACATTTTATCCAAACCCTACAGATTTTGATGGCTACAGTAACAGCGGAGATAGCGTGGATTTGCTTAAAGTCGCCAGCGCCACAACGTCTTTTCTAGCTCAAGGCGGCATTAATCAAGATTTTGAAATAAAAGAAGTCCCCATGTCGATGAACTTATCGACCGATAGCAATAATAGCTACAAGGTCAACGTCAGTATTAAATTCTAGCTTTCACTTTGTTCGCCTGTAAAAAAGCCAGCGTCACGCTGGCTTTTTTATGCGGTTGACGTTTTTGTAAGGGCATAAAAAAAACCCGTTTATGTTTCCATAAGCGGGTTTTTCAAATAAGTGGTGCCGACACCAAGAGTCGAACTCGGGACCTACTGATTACAAGTCAGTTGCTCTACCAACTGAGCTATGTCGGCACGAAGTGGGGCGCATTTTATGGACTTCCGCCCCTTCGGTCAAGGGTTTTTTCAAAGTTTTCTTAGAAATTTTAGCAAGTGAATCAATAGCTTAGCTTTACCTTGCTTCATTTGCCGATTTTTCTGCTTCAGTCATACTGGAGTTAGTCGTCTTGAACCTGGCGCTGCATCTCATCAATACTGATATGGCGAACATCTGTACCCTTCACTAGGTAAATCACATTTTCCGCGATATTGCGGGCATGGTCGCCAATACGCTCTAGTGAACGCAAAGACCAAATGATGTTCATTACGCGCTTAATTGAGCGCGGGTCTTCCATCATGTAGGTCACCAGCTCTCGCATGGCGCTCTCATACTCTCGGTCCACGTCTTTATCTTCGCGGGCAACGTTCAGTGCGGTATCCACATCAAGACGCGCAAACGCGGTTAATGCCTCTTGTGTCATACGACGTACACGATCACCAATGTGACGAATTTCCACATAGCCTCGCGGAGCTTCACCTTCTTCACATAGTTTCATAGCCAAGCGGCCGATTTTAGCGCTCTCGTCGCCAATGCGTTCTAAGTCACTCACCGCTTTGCTGGTAGCAATTACAAGACGAAGATCCGACGCAGCCGGCTGACGACGCGCAATGATGCGAGTACATTCTTCGTCAATTTCAATTTCCATGCGGTTAACTTGATCGTCTTTTTTCTGTACACGATCACCGAGTTCACTGTCCGCATCAATTAGGGCTTTGATCGCATCACCTACTTGGCGCTCCACCAATCCACCCATTTCTAATAAATGGTTCTTTGCTTGCTCTAATTCATCATTAAATTGCTGACTGATATGATGCGTATAAGCATCCTGGTCTAAGTCCATTTGTTTCCCCCTGCCGAATTCTTTTTAATCACTGTTATTGGTCAGTACATGACCACCGACGTTTCTTTCAAGCCTTCAGACTAGCCGTAACGACCCGTAATATAGTCTTCCGTTTGTTTCTCGGTCGGGTTAGTGAACAACTGATCGGTATCGCCAAATTCGATCATGTCGCCCATGTACATAAATGCAGTATAGTCGCTCACACGAGCAGCCTGTTGCATATTGTGGGTTACGATAGCGATGGTGAAATCGTTTTTCAGTTCGTGAATCAATTCTTCGATCTTAAGTGTCGAAATTGGGTCAAGAGCAGAAGCCGGTTCATCCAATAGCAATACTTCTGGTTTCACGGCGATAGTACGGGCGATAACCAAACGCTGCTGCTGACCACCGGACATACCCAAGGCACTTTCGTGTAGGCGATCTTTTACTTCATCCCAAAGTGCCGCACTGCGCAGTGCCCACTCGACGGTCTCATCGATTTGACGCTTTTTCTTAATACCTTGAATACGTAAGCCATATGCTACGTTTTCATAAATGCTTTTTGGGAAAGGGTTCGGCTTTTGGAATACCATACCCACTCGACGACGGAGTTCAGCAACATCCACCCCTTTTTCGTAGATGTTTTGATCGTCCAAAAGAATTTCACCCGTGATTGAACAGGTGTCGACCAAATCGTTCATACGGTTGAAGCAACGCAATAGCGTCGATTTACCACAACCCGATGGACCGATGAAGGCGGTAACGCGCTTCTTCGGGATAATCATGTCGATACCGTGAAGCGCTTCTTTCTCGCCATAGCTCAGACGCAAGTTATTCACTTTTAGCGCTGGCTCCTCTTTGCTGAGGTCAAGATGGCGGCTCTCACGCCCCATGGAAGACATGTCGATGCTATGGCCTTTTTGTTCAGTTGCGTCTGTCATAACTCTAATCTTCTATAAAAATAAATTCTGTTTTGAAGTCCAGTTCAATCTGAACTCCGATATGCCTTATGGTCCTGTACATTCACCGCTCCTGTGCATCCATGCACCCGCAGTGTTAGTACGTCCTGTACGTTACATCTCTAAGGCTTTATATTTTTCACGTAAATGGTTTCGGATGGCGATGGCTGATAAGTTCAGCAAGGCAATCACTAATACCAACAGCAATGCTGTGGCGTATACCAACGGACGCGCCGCTTCTACGTTTGGACTTTGGAAACCAACGTCATATATATGGAAGCCCAAGTGCATGAACTTCTGATCCAAATGCAGATACGGGTAATTAGTATTTAACGGTAATGTCGGTGCAAGTTTAACCACACCTACCAACATCAATGGCGCTACTTCACCGGCAGCACGTGCAACCGCCAAGATCACGCCTGTCATCATGGCTGGGCTCGACATTGGCAAAATAATTTTCACCAGTGTTTCCCACTTGGTTGCGCCTAACGCCAACGAACCTTCACGAATAGTGCGCGGAATACGTGCTAGACCTTCTTCAGTTGCCACAATAACAACTGGAAGCGTTAACAAAGCTAAGGTAATGGAAGCCCAGAGCAAACCTGAAGTACCAAACGTCGGTGAGGGCAAAGCTTCAGGGAAGAACAGCTCATCAATGGTGCCACCCAAGAAGTAAACAAAGAAACCTAAACCAAATACACCGTAAACAATGGAAGGCACACCGGCTAAGTTATTTACCGCGATACGAATGACGCGGGTTAGCGCGCCTTGCTTGGCGTATTCACGCAAATAGACCGCAGCGATCACACCAAGTGGTGTCACCATAATGGCCATCAGAATAACCATAAGCACGGTACCAAAGATGGCAGGGAAAACACCGCCCTCGGTGTTTGCTTCGCGAGGATCGTCGCCTAAGAATTCACCCATCTTTGCAAAGTAATGTCCAACTTTGGCAACGATTCCAATTTGATTGGGTTTGAAAGCACGTACGACTTCGGATACATGCAGTTCAACTACTTGCCCGTTCACTTCAGTTACAATGAAGTGGTCACGTTTTAGTGCTTTATTTAAATCCATGAGTTTTTTCTGCAGTACATCATACTCTGCATTTAACTCATCACGACGAGCGTTGAGTTCGTCCAAACGCTCTTGAGTCAACTCACCTTCTAATTCATAGCCTCGTTCTTTCAAACGTAAGCGATCGATTTCATAGTTGATGGCACCAATGTCGCCTTTTTGGATATCCATGATTTCATCATGCAAATCCAACGCACGCTGAATTAAAGCTTGAAACTCATCCCAAGCTTTTTGCGGGTCTTGCTGGGTATCCCCAACGAGTTCATCACCCTTATAAACTTTTTGCAAAAATCCATAAAAGTTGCCCCATTCGCGACGCTCAATCACCATTGCATCATCAGGGAAACGTTCTTCAGATAAATGGTGCGCTAGCACCCAACGAAAGTCGCCACCATAGACATCGCGGTTACCAACTTTCAACAGAATTCGCTCTGCCTCGTCGGCACCATCTACGGTATTCAAACCAATGGCTTGTAGTTGGTTTTGCCCGACCATTTCCCGATCAGAAATCTGACCCATAATTTGTGTCGGCGCATTTCCAGGCAGGGTGTAAGTTGCCTGCATTACTTGGCCTGGCCAAAAGTGCGCCAAACCCTTAACTGCAATAAAACCAATGAGGCCCAGTACCATGATCATGCTGATGGCAACGGCACCTGCATTTAACCAGATAAAAGGGGAGCCAGACTGTACCCATTCTTTAAACGAAACTCGCATCTTGGCCTCCCTTACAGCTGACCGTATTTAGAACGCAAACGATGACGAACCGTTTCCGCAATGGTATTGAAAATAAATGTGAATAAGAACAACACAAAACCTGTTAGGAATAGAATACGATAGTGAGTACTGCCCACCGCCGACTCTGGAATTTCAACGGCAATGTTGGCTGCCAAAGTACGCATACCTTCGAAAATATTTATATCCGTGATCGGAGTATTACCAGTGGCCATGAGTACGATCATGGTTTCACCTACTGCGCGTCCTAGGCCAATCATTAACGCAGAAAAAATACCTGGGCTTGCTGTGGGTAATACAACTTTCACCATGGTTTGCCAAGGTGTTGCACCCAACGCCAACGAGCCATAACTCAGTGACTTTGGCACACTGAATATGGCGTCTTCTGCAATCGAGAAAATGGTTGGAATAACGGCAAAACCCATGGCTAAACCAACAATCAATGCGTTACGTTGACTGAAGTCCACACCCAAATCATTGTTTAACCATTGCGTCATGGAACCACCAAAGAACCACATTTCAAACGTGGGGCTTACTTCAATGGCAAACCAAACGCTAAGAATGATGACAGGAATGAGCGGTAAGGCATCCCAGCCATCAGGTAAGCTGTGGCGAATCTTTGCTGGTAGATTCACCCACATAAAACCAAACGCCAGCATGGCCATGGGCATAATTACCAACATAGCAAATATGCCGAGCAAGTTATTTTCGATAAACGGTGCTAACGCTAAACCCGCTAAGAAACCCAAGATTACCGTAGGCAATGCTTCCATTAGTTCGATGATAGGCTTAACTTTTCTACGCATGGCTGGGGCCATGAAGTAAGCGGTATAGACTGCACCGGCAATGGCGAGCGGCGCGGCCAAAAGCATGGCATAAAAAGCACCTTTTAATGTACCAAACGCAAGCGGTACTAAAGAATATTTTGGTTCAAAGTCACTGGATGAAGAAGAGCTCTGCCAAGTGTATTCTGGCTCTTCGTAACCTTCATACCAGACTTCATCCCACATGGATTTCCAAGAAATTTCTGGATGCGGGTTGTCTACTTTGAAATGAACGATTCGACCGTCTTTGGTTTCTACCAATAAGTCTTTCGCTCGTGGACTAATGGTCAGTGTATTCACCTCGCCATCAACTAGATCTTCATCTAATAAATTGCGATGGGCTGTGCTGTGGAAAATAGCAATGCGGCCATCATTACCTGCAACAAAAAATCCTTTGCGGCGTTGTTCTGTAGACATGGCTACAACAGTTTGTGCTTCGGTATCGAATGTACGAATACGCTGTAGACGTTTTTGGTTATCTTCACCACGCACCATAAACCATTGGCTAACATCACCTTTATTCGTGCCTACCAATAGAGAGTTCTCACCCAGTAACATAGACAACTGTGTAATCTCACCGTGATCACTTAAGTTAACGGTTTGCTCGAGCGTTTCGCTACGCAAATTAATCACGTGCAATAAGCGATTGTCAGCCAATACAAACATCCAGTTCATGGCTTGATCCACTTCGATCTGATTAATGGTGCCAGACATCATGGGTAAATTAACGGACTCGCGCTCTAAAACAATGTCGCCACTCAAAAAGTCTTCTTCTTTTGTATAGCGAACGACTTTCGGCGCACCACTTTCATCTAACGCGCTAATAAGAATGGCGCTATCACTATCGCGAATGGAAATATATTTAATAGCACGGCCATCATCAAAAACCGTTAACGGTTCCTGGCCATAAGGATAATCAATGCGAGGGATGATAGTACGATTGGTATTTTCATCATACTTTAATCGGTAATTGTGTTTGGCCAACAATACTTGGCCTTGATCATTGGCAAACGCCATTTTGCGCGACGCTGGCGTATTCAAATCGAAACTAGTAACGTTGCCAGAAAGCGGGACATGTTCGCTTTTGATCAACCTGCCATCTTCTACTCGGAAGAAGGTCAAATCACCGCCTTTTTGGACACGCAGTGCTACTTCTGCCTGCTCTTCCATTGCAAGCATCACAGTTTCTTGTGCTTGAGATCCTGGCAAACTGTATTCATTAAGCTTTTTCACATCCGCAGGTACGAACATGGGAGCCACTTCATAAAGCAAATAAAAGAAAATCAGCAGGACTGCACCAATGATGCTGACGCCACCTAAGCCGATACTCCAGCTGGCGAGCTTATCTTTGACTGCTCGTCTAAGCCGGTAACGCTTAAGCGCCGGCGTATCAAAATTCAATTCAGGTGTAGAAGGTCTACTCATGGCTCCATCACACTTTTTTGGTTCGCGTTAATAAATGCAAACGCATTGTACCTATTTGATTGAGACAAACACGGACTAAACTCTTGTTGGCACATTAAGAGTTTGTGACTGCGGTCTATCTCATATTGTTTGCACACAAACGGGGAGCCAAGGCTCCCCGCTCTGCTTCATCCTGTTGATTACAGGTCAAGCTGCTTCATTGTGCGCTCTACTACTTTCGCTGGTAGTGGAATGTAGCCATCTTTAGCAACAATTTTCTGACCTTGTTGAGAAAGAACAAGCTTCAAGAACTCACGTTCTAGCGGCTGTAATTTTTCGTTTGGTTTCTTGTTTACATAAGTGTAAAGGAAACGAGACAATGGATAAGCACCTGTCACTGCATTCTCAGGCGTTGCTTCGATGAACTGACCACCTTTCTTAGAAAGCGGCACAGCACGTACACTTGAAGTGGTGTAACCCATACCAGAATAACCTACACCGTTCAGTGAAGAAGAAACCGCTTGTACAACAGATGCAGAACCCGGCTGCTCTTTCACAGTGTTTTTGAAGTCACCTTTACATAGCGCTTTCTTCTTGAAGTAGCCATAAGTACCGGAAACCGAGTTACGACCGTAAAGTTCGATTTTCTTACTGCTCCATACACCAGTCAGGCCAGCATCACCCCAAGTATCGAAGCCTTTGGCTAGGCCACACTTGCGGGTAGAAGAGAAGATGGCATCGACTTCTGCCATGGTTAGACCCTTAACTGGGTTGTCTTTGTTTACGAAAACCGCGAGGGCATCAATGGCAACAGGAACTGCTGTTGGCTTGTAACCAAATTTGTTTTCGAAAGCTTCAATTTCTTTGTCTTTCATCTTACGGCTCATAGGACCAACGTGTGCCGTACCTTCGGTTAGCGCTGGTGGCGCAGTAGAAGAACCCGCTGCTTGAATCTGGATGTTAACGTTCGGGTACTGACGCTTAAATTCTTCAGCCCATAGCGTCATCATGTTAGCTAGGGTATCGGAACCCACACTTGAGAAGTTACCGCTAACACCGCTTGATTTGGTGTATTCAGGGATGTCTTTATCCACTTCGATAGCGGCTGCGTTGAGGCTTAGTGCGCTAGCAACTAGGCCCATTGCTGCGAACAATTTGTTCAATTTCATAGTCTCTCTCCTAAGGGAGTAAAATGTATTTATCAACGCTAGCCAATATATTTCACTAATGTGACATTAATGTTACAGCCTGTCATATAATTCAAATTTATCCAGTTTTTCGCGCAAAGCCTTATGATTGTTGGGCTTGCGTCCTTTTGCTCAGCACCAATAGCTGGGTATAATCGCGCCAAAATTACAAAAAGATGAAATAATTCATGTCTTCCCTACTGACGCTATGTCGTGAAATAACCGAGCGCACCGGTCTCATCACCCGCTACTTAGGTGGTATTTTGGTGTTAATTACTTTTTTAGTCGTTCTTTTGCGCTATGGCTTCAACTACGCACCTATTGCTTTACAAGAAACCATGACTTATCTTCACGCTGCGCTATTTATGCTGGGTGCAGCCTATACGCTTAAGCACAATGGTCATGTACGCGTTGACGTCTTCTACCAAAACATGTCGGTTCGCAAACAAGCTTGGGTGAATATATTCGGGACCCTGTTTTTATTATTCCCTACCTGTTTATTTGTGCTCATCATTTGTTGGCCATATGTTGCCGATAGCTGGTCCATACAAGAACGCAGTATCGAAGGCAGCGGCCTGCCGTTTCTTTATCTGTTGAAAACACTGCTAATCCTGCAACCCCTACTACTCATGATTCAAGGCGTGGCCATCATCATTGAAAATGGGGTCAAACTTACGCAAACAAAACCAGTTCAGAATGAGGGAGGCCAATAATGGAATTCATGCCTCTGATTATGTTCGCTGTGGTTTGCCTAGTATTGATGCTGGGCTATCCGGTGGCATTTACTCTCTCAGGTGTTGCTTTAATCTTCGCTTTCATCGGGACTAGCACTGGGCAATTTGACTCTGCGTTTTTAGAAGCTGTGCCGAATCGCCTCTTCGGCATTATGAGTAATCAGATACTCATTGCAGTACCTTTATTTGTATTTATGGGCGTCATGCTAGAAAAAAGCCGTATTGCAGAAAACTTATTGCGCACCATGGGCGGTTTATTTGGCAATGTCCGCGGTGGCTTGGCAATTTCAGTCATCATAGTGGGCATGTTGTTGGCTGCCAGTACCGGCATCATAGGTGCCACTGTCGTGACCATGGGACTCATCACTTTGCCTACCATGTTGCAAAGCCGCTATAACCCAGCTCTCGCCACGGGTACTATTTGCGCCACTGGCACACTAGGTCAAATTATTCCGCCTTCAATGGCATTAATTCTTTTAGCTGACGTACTTTCTAGCAGCTACCAAGAAGCGCAATTGCAAATGGGAATATTCAACCCTGAATCCATTAGTGTGGCTGACCTGTTTATGGGTGCTTTAATACCCGGGTTAGTGCTGGTCGGGTGCTACATGGCTTATGTATTAGTGGTCGCTTGGTGGAAACCCGAAATGGCTCCCGCCATGGAGCAATCGGATCAAAAAATTCGTGCATTCGACGTCATCAAACAAATCGCGCCTCCTATTATTCTGATCATTACTGTTTTAGGCAGTATTCTGACTGGAATAGCAACGCCGACAGAAGCGGCCGGCGTTGGTGCAATGGGCTCTTTGATACTCGCTTGGCTGAATCAGTCTCTTAATTGGCAACAAATTAAAGAAACACTAGATAGCACATTAAACGTGACCAGTATGGTGTTCTTAATTTTCTTTGGTGCCGCCATATTCTCATTGGTATTCCGCGGCTATGGCGGCGACGATTTGATCGAAGAGATGTTCACCAATATGCCTGGTGGTGTCTTTGGAGCAACGTTAGTTGTCATGCTGGTGATCTTCTTATTGGGCTTCATTCTAGACTTTATAGAAATCACCTTTGTTGTGGTGCCCATTATTGCTCCCGTATTGTTGGCCATGGGAGTAGATCCTATTTGGTTAGGTATCATGATCGCGGTTAATTTACAGACCAGTTTCTTAACTCCGCCATTCGGCTTCGCTCTGTTTTATTTAAGAGGTGTGGCCGGTGATAGCGTCAGAAGCCAAGACATCTATAAAGGCATATTGCCCTTTATTGCATTACAGCTTCTATTACTGGTCCTGCTCGCGATTTGGCCTGAGTTAGCCACTTGGTTACCTGATCAAGTTTATGGCTAGTTTTTGCGTTGGTTCATGGGTCAATGCAGAGCTATGTCGTAAAACAGAGTTTTTGACTGACAGATGCTTGTATTCATTGACCATTGCGGGTACAAAGCCCGCACATGATCACCTATAAAAACAAAACACATGACTGATTTTACAGAAGATACACCCTTGCCAAACGGGCGCTTAACCTTGCGACTAGTGCCCACGCCTGCCGATACCAATGCCAGTGGCGACGTAAGCGGTGGCTGGGTTCTAAATAAAATGGATATGGCCGCGGAAGATACCGCACGTATGATCGCGAAAGGTCGTGTCACCATGGTAGCGACAGAAAGTACAACTTTTTTATCACCAGTTAAAGCAGGCCATGCCATTTGCTGTTACACCAAAGTCACTGAAATTGGTCGCAGCTCCATTCGAATTCAAGTAGAAGTGTGGAGTCAAAATACGTTTTATGACGAGCTGACAAAAGTCAGTGAATCCACGTTTGTTTATGTCGCCATGGACGAGAATGGGCGCATTCGCCCTGTACCGGATGCCTAAACAATAAAACTGACAACATCAGCATTGATTGGGTGATACTAGTCCCAACTGCAATCTTTGCTGATGAAAATCCTGCTTAGCGAGCGTAATCTGCGCTTGCAGATGCTGTTCCGAATCTTTCAGTAATTCAAGCATTGAATGATTTTCTAACGCTTGTCCTGCTTGCTCATGCCATAATTGCGTATACGTGAAATAATTAACCAGCCACTGAGCTTTGGGTTTATCACTTTGCATTAGTTTTGAAAGATATACCCGGGCTAATAAGTTAAGGCCATAAATTTTGCCATGGAATGCCGCTTGCTCGGCCCAATGAACACCAAGCGCAAATACTTGCTGCTGATCATATGAATGGAAATAGCGATCAACGCTTTTTTCGATACGAGTAAAGTACGTCGCATCCTGTTCTTGATAAGTCTTATCTCGCACAAACCCTTGATTTGGTAATACACGATCAAACGCCAACTGTGCCACTCGAAGCATGGCAATAGCGTCACCATGTTCTGCTAGGCTTAGCAATTCAGACAAATTCAGTGTATTTTTTTCTCGCCAACTATTTGCAAGGCCACTTTGATACTGCTCATCGTATGGTGCACCCCATTGGGATGAATCCATTTCGTTAGCGACAAGACTGCAGCTAGCAATGATATTGGATTCCGTTTGTGGATTATGTTCTTTGGAATGCGCATTGAGTGACGAGAATACTTTCTCATGACGTATTTCATCGGACGAGTTTTCGATCAACTGTGGCTTTTGCATGGCAAACCATGCAAAAGCCGAGCTGATCAGCAATATTAAAGCAACGAGCTTCATATTAGTTTGAACTTAGTCGACAAGCCTGACCAAAAGTAAAATCGTCTGCAGCCTGACGCCATTCATCACCACAGTCACGATCGAATGCACCGCCAAACTCAACATCGTAAAACGCGCACATGTCATGATCTAAACAGTCTTTAGTATAAAAGCCAGCTCCATTATCACTGCCGCAACCTTCACCGCAGCGACCTAAACAGCCAGTATCAAAGCTCGGATTTGCCGGAGTCCCAGGAATACTTTTTGTCGCTTGTACCCACTGAGATTGATTTGCATTGGATCGATCGCCCCATTCAGCCTTCACCCATTGATCGTCACTCAAGCAAGTTATTCCTTCGTTTCGACCATCTGCTATAGATAGACTGGAAAACACAAGTGTCATTGCTAGTAAAATAATCGATTTCATATTTTGAGCCTCTTATTCTTATTGTATCCGTATGGCGCTATTCATAATGAATCACGCCATAACATTCAGAGACTAGGCCTCGAAGGCTTTAAAGTAGAGGTCAAAATAGGGAAAAGAAGGTTAAAACAACCGTCAAATTAACTGAAGGTGAATCTTTTCTGCCAGAGCGCATTGAACCCTAAAGGTGGATTAGAATGACTGTGCTCCAAATCAGCACAATAATTGCCAACGTTGTACGGTAGCTCCTTAAAGTGAGCCAATTGTAAATTTGCAGAGATAGCACAAGAAAATAAGTCACTTAAAGTGTATTGAAACCAATAATTAGGTCTGGCTTGGTATTTCTTGTTTGTAAAGTAATCCAATCCATTTTCGTCCTTAACCGGCTCTTTATCGAAATACGAATACGCAAGATAAGAGGGTTCTGCCTGCTCAAACATGTTTAACACAGGATGAATTTCTTCCATGACCACATGACCATTATCTACTAGAAGACGCTGACAAATATCGAAAAATATAGATAAATCCGGCATCCAATTTATGACCCCTACGGTTACGAGCACGATATCAAACCGACCAAAGAGATCTTCTGGTAATTCATAAATGTCAGATTGAATAAACTCAATTTGAGCGTGCTCGGTACTGCAGCACAATTCTCGAGCTTGCTTTATAAACTCAAAGCTGCCATCTACACCCAAGCAATAACCAGAACCTTTATTTTTAAGCGACAAAAGATCAATACCATTATTACAACAAATCTGAATGATAGATTTACCCGCAACATCTAGAGTATCTAATAGTTTATTGAAATCAGAATTGAGGTTATTGAAATCTGGCCGGCAGACTCTATCGGCTAAGTCTTTATTAATTGAATGATGGATTGATGCAGCCTCATCCCAAGAGGCCAAATTTTGCCGCGTATAAAATTGAATAGACTTACGATTCAAGGCACATTCCTTTGTACGTAGAGACTTGTTCTTAAACAAAAATTGAATAACTATGGCAAAGTAATCCATGAAACTTTGCCGTAGTTATAGCGTCATCAAATTAATTGCGCGCGTTTAAGTAAGCTTGCTCAGTTATCGTATGATATTCCTGAACATTGTCTTTAAACGTTTTAAACGACTCATAAGCCTTTTTCGCTAATGGATCTTTAGCCGCTACTTCTTTCAGTACTTCGTCGGAAATCACTTTGAGTTTATTAAGAACCTCATCGGGATAGGCACGTAGTTGTACGCCATGGGTTTCGACCAGTTCTTTAAGTGCTTGATTATTGCGAGCGGTATACTCATCTAGCATGTCTTGGTTGGTCGCACGACTGGCGACACGCACAATGGCTTGTAAATCTTTTGGAAGTGCTTCAAATGCATCTTTATTGACCATGAATTCCAACATAGAACCGGGCTCATGCCAGCCAGGATAGTAATAATATTTAGCCGCTTTATGTAAACCAAATGCTAAATCATTGTATGGACCCACCCACTCGGTGGCATCAATGGCGCCGGTCTGTAATGCGGTAAATAATTCTGCGCCAGGCAAGGTGACAGGCGTACCGCCAGCCCGTTCTAAAACTTCACCTCCAAGGCCAGGCATACGCATTTTCAAACCGTCTAAGTCTTCAATGCTGTTGATCTCTTTATTAAACCAGCCACCCATTTGTACGCCAGTATTGCCGCCAGCCAGGGGAATCAAATTAAATGGCTCGTAAACCTCTTTCCAAATCTCCATGCCGCCACCATAGTGAATCCAAGCATGCATTTCTTGCGCATTTAAGCCAAACGGAACACTTGTAAAAAACTGAGCAGCCGGGCTTTTACCTTTCCAATAATAAGCACCACTATGACCCATCTCAGCCGTACCACGACTGACCGCATCAAACACTTCAAGAGCAGGCACCAGTTGACCCGCACCATAGACTTTGATTTTTAATCGACCGGCGGAAAGCTCTTCCACACGATCAGCAAAGCGCTCAGGACCCGTTCCTAAACCGGGAAAATTTTTTGGCCAACTGGTCACCAGCTTCCATTCAAAGGTTTGCTGTGGTGCACTGGCTTGACCTTGCTGCGTCGCTTGCTCGGCATTATTACCGCAAGCGCTAAGCAAGCTCGTTAGTAACAACGATGCAAATATTTTTATTTTCATGGCCACCTCTATTTTAAGTTAATTCATCTAATTTTTTCATTGCATCCATCGCACCTAAGGGATGTTCAGCAGTTGAATCTGCAGCAGATTCTGAATTATTTCGTGTTTTTACTGGTAAAGAAACGATACGAGCCATGGCTTGATAAGGAAAGCCTGCATTGAAACCCACGCCACCAACCGGCTTCCAACCTTTATTGAGATACTCTGTAACTCTTTTTTCCAACTGAGGTAAACCTTCTGGACCACTAACTACCTTGTATTCAGCTTTTTTCATCGTACTACCTTAAATCTACATCCACTGTTTTAAAATCTATCGTCCCGTATTCTGTATACTAAACAGATCCAAAGGGTTAAAGAAGCGTTATTGAGGAAGCCTAGGCGCGGCAAAAACCAAACTGAGCGAGGCGCGTAGCAGCGCTACGTAACGAGTTCAGTTTGGTTTTTAACAAAGCATAGGCGACGCAAATAGCTTCTTAAAGATCCATGGGGCGAAGGTTTGCGTAAGCCGCCACCAACCACTTAGTCCCATCAAAGTCGAAGGATACTTGCACTCGAGCCTGCGCACCTTGGCCTTCCATATCTAACACAGTGCCTTCACCAAACTTCGCATGCCACACTTGCTGACCTATTTTCAGTCCAGTGGCTTCTTGTGCGCTCTCCACACTAAATTGTTGGCTGACTGGCTTACTCACTGTGGCTTTTAGACGCACTTCTTCGATGGTGTCGTGAGGTATCTCTCGAATGAATCGTGACGGTGAGGCGAAGTTTTCCTGACCATACATGCGGCGACTTTCGGCATAGCAAATGTAGAGTTTTTCCATGGCGCGGGTGATACCCACATAGCATAGTCGTCGCTCTTCTTCTAATCGATTGGGATCGTCCGCCGACATTTTATGGGGAAATAATCCCTCTTCTAAACCGGCCATAAACACCACAGGAAATTCCAAACCTTTGGCGCTGTGCAGCGTCATCATTTGAACACTGTCTTCAAATTCATCCGCTTGTGCATCGCCTGCATCTAGCGCCGCTTGATCTAAAAATGCGGCAAGCGGCGACGCGTATTCCACATCCACTGGCTCGCCGTTTTCATCCACCGCTTCTATATCATCGGGATCGAAGGTTTTAGCCGCATTAACTAGTTCTTCTAAGTTTTCAATACGAGCTTGAGCTTTTTCACCCTTTTCTTTCATATGATGTTCAATCAAACCGGATGTTTGAATCACATGATCCACTTGTTCATGGAGTTCGATGCTTTGACAAGTGACTTCCATTTCATCAATCAAGCTTTCAAACTTTTGCAATGCCGTGGTCGCTCGCGCTGCCAATAGGTCTTTTCGGATGGCTTGTTCCAGTGCCTGCCATAAAGAGGTGCCGTGTTCACGGGCATATTGACGTAACGTCTCTACTGTTTTCTCACCAATGGCACGGGCGGGAACGTTGATCACTCGCTCTAAAGACGCATCGTCGTGTCGGTTTTGCAGTAAGCGCAAATACGCCATGGCATTCTTAATTTCTAAACGTTCATAGAATCGCTGCCCACCATAAATACGATAGGGTAAACCGGCACGAATAAACGCTTCTTCCAAAACCCGAGATTGCGCGTTGGAACGATAAAGCACGGCCATATCTTGGTATGTGCGATCATTATTTTTAAAGTGGCTTTCCACCTGGTCAACAATAAAGCGGGCTTCATCTTGTTCATTGAACGCGGCATACAAGGCGATTGGCTCACCCTGATCCCCTTCGGTCCAAAGGTTTTTGCCTAGGCGCGTTGGGTTGTTATCAATCACGGAATTGGCGGCTTTCAGAATGTTGCCTGTGGAGCGATAGTTTTGCTCTAGCTTAATCTCTTGTGCGCCGGCAAAGTCTTTGCTGAATTGCTGAATATTTTCAATGCGAGCGCCGCGCCATCCATAAATACTTTGGTCATCATCACCCACGGCCATAACCGGAATTGCATTGCCTGCCAATACTCGTAACCAAGCATATTGAATGGTATTGGTATCCTGAAACTCGTCCACCAAAATATAGCGGAAGCGTTGTTGATATTGAGTGAGTAAGCTTGGGTTGTTGAGCCACAATTCATGAGCCCGAAATAACAACTCAGCAAAATCTACCAGACCAGCACGTTGGCAAGCTTCTTCGTAGGCACTATAAATGGTGACCATAGTTTGTGCCCATTGATCCCCGAAAGGCTGAATATGTTGTGGTCTCAGGCCTTCATCTTTTTGTGCGTTGATATACCATTGAGCCTGCTTGGGTTGGTACACCTCTTCATCAATATTTAAACCACGCACGATACGCTTGATCAAACGCAATTGATCGTCGCTATCCATGACTTGGAAATTCTCAGATAGATTTGCTTGCTTCCAATGAGTTCTCAATAAGCGGTGAGCCAAGGAGTGAAAAGTCCCAATCCATAAATGCTTTGGACTAATTCCCGTGAGTTCTTCTACTCGACTGCGCATTTCTTTGGCGGCTTTATTGGTAAAGGTCACCGCCATAATCGAACTAGGGCTTATGTGTTCAATCTGCATCAGCCAAGCAATGCGATGGACTAGCACTCGAGTTTTACCCGAGCCAGCACCAGCCAGAACCAATTGGTGATTTAAAGGAGAAGCAACGGCTTCGCGCTGTGGCGGGTTTAACCCGTCTAACAATTCAGTAACATCCATGGCGCGCATTTTAGCAAAGCCGAGTTCACAATACCGCCTATTTTTACCTTAAGGCGTACGGTGCTTTGGGCTATACTGCCTGTAAATAAGTAATAACAGACTAATTCTTGTGCCCCACCGCAATTCGCTAATCGATCGCATTCAAAAAGCCATGTCGCAGATGCGTAAATCTGAGGTCAAAGTAGCTCAATACGTGTTGCAAAATATGGATGCCGTTTTGGACATGCGCATTGTGGATTTAGCCCAAGAAGCGCAAGTGAGCGAACCAACGATTGTGCGTTTCTGTCGAGCATTAGACTTGAACGGGTTCCAAGCGTTTAAGCTGCGTTTGGCACAAAGCCTGACCCAGCATCATAGTCTTGGCCAATTTGCTATTGCCCCTGACGATACCAGCGCGGAAATCATCAATAAGGTATTTGATACCAGTATGAATCAAATGATTCGTGCCAAACAGCAATTGGATGCAGATCAGATGACCCATGCTGTTTCTGCATTAATGCGGTCTCGCCGAGTCGAGTTTTATGGGTTTGGTGCCTCTGGTGCAGTGGCGATGGATGCGATGCATAAGTTTTTTCGTTTGGAATTTAGCGCAGTGGCCTACAGTGATCCGCACATGCAAAGCATGTCTGCTGTTACCTTAGAAGAAGACGATGTTGTCGTTGCGATTAGTCAAAGCGGCCGCACCAAGGATCTATTGCACGCTATGGAATTAGCTAAACAACAAGGGGCACACGTGATAAGCCTAAGCCCACCTAACTCTCCGGTAGCCCAGTTAGCCGATCTGCCTATCGACGTGCATATCAATGAGGATACCGATGTGTTTACTCCGATGACGTCAAGAATTGTCCACTTAATGGTGATTGACTGCCTAGCAGTAGGTGTTGCTCAGCGCAAAGGGCCTGAGTTTGAAGAACACCTTAGCCGGATAAAAGGCAGCATTGCTGATCTCAGACTAAATGAGCAAGACAGCTAAACCCTCCCGTTATTCGGTTGTTTCAATCGAATAAAATTTGCCCTCGGCTAACAAAACCTAATGCAATGCACCCGTTTTAATTGTTGCCAATTTGTAGGTTTCTTGTCATTCTAATGTCACCTTTGACAATAACAATAAAAGCTGAGAGCAAACTCAGTGGATCAAAAGGGGATGACCATGGAAACAGCAGAAGCTTTAGACGCAGGTACGCAGAATGATGAGCTAGTCAACTTCGACAGTGAAGGAAATCTAGTGGTATCAAAACATAACGAAGCCTCAGCAAAACTCGTAGCACGACGCGCCATCGAAGCCCATCTAGAACGCAAAAAACTGCATCTCGACGACTATTGGGACGATTTAGAAGACTAATCGACCAATAAAAAGGCCACTGAAACGAGTGGCCTTTTGTATTTTTGAACCTGCTAAATCACTTAGCTGGCTTGTAGCTGTCGCCTCAGACTTGCCAATACCGTTTTGCTATCGGGAGCAACGCCGCGCCACAATTCAAAGCTAACCGCAGCCTGCTCTACCAACATACCCAATCCATCAATGAGTGTTTTAGCCCCTTGCTCGCTGGCCCACACTAAAAAGGCGGTAGGCTCTTTACCATACATCATGTCGTAAACTACTGTTTCTTCACTAATGATACTGCCTGGCACCGGTGGTAAATCACCATTTAAGCTGGCACTGGTTCCGTTAACAATGACATCAAAAGGCGCTTCATCTGCAAGCTGAGTAAACTCTTTCGCTGCGATCGGACCCAAGTCTTTAAACTCATCCGCTAACTGCTGAGCCTTACCGAAAGTTCGATTAACAATCACCAATTCTGACGGTTGTTCCTGTAAAAAAGGCTGAAGAATACCGCGGACTGCGCCGCCTGCTCCAATCACTAATACTCTTTTATTAGTCAGGGGCGTTGATTGGTTTCGGGTTAAATCCTTTACTAAACCGGCACCATCAGTGTTGTCACCCAAAATGCTGCCTTCAGATGTGAGTATCAAAGTATTTACCGCTTGCGCCTTTTGCGCGCGCGCGGTCAGTTCATCGGCTAACTGAAATGCTTCCTCCTTGAACGGCACTGTGACATTTAAACCTTTACCACTGCCTTTACCTTTAAAGAAATCTTTCACCGCCGCAGGAAATCCATCTGTGGGTACAAGTATGGCGCTGTAGACCAGTGGCTGATCTGTTTGCTCTGCGAAAGCACTATGTATCTGAGGGCTTTTACTGTGGTTAATGGGGTTTCCCATCACCGCATAGAGATCTGTCATGGTTTATAGCCAGTCCTTTTTTATCAAAAAGTCAGTGTATAGTTTTGATTCTGGGCTACCGTCTTTTGGCTGCCAGTTGTAATCCCAATGCACCACTGGTGGCAATGACATCAATATCGATTCTGTGCGACCGCCCGTTTGCAAGCCGAATATGGTGCCGCGGTCCTGTACCAGATTGAATTCAACGTAGCGACCTCTACGGTAGCATTGGAACTTGCGCTCTTGCTCGTCAAAGTCAGTATTTTTCCGTTTAGCTATAATGGGGCGATAAGCCTTAATATAGTGATCCCCCACGCTGCGCATAAAGGCAAAGCTATTCTCGAAGTCTCCGTCATTTAAATCATCAAAGAACAAGCCACCCACACCACGAGGCTCTTGGCGGTGCTTAATATAAAAATAGTCATCGCACCAATTTTTGTACTTCTCATACAAATCATTTCCAAAAGGATCACACGCTTGCTTGGCGGTTTGGTGCCAATACCGAACATCCTCTTCAAATCCGTAATAAGGTGTCAGATCGAAACCACCACCAAACCACCATACCGGTTCTTCGCCTTCTTTCTCGGCAATAAAAAAGCGTACGTTGGCATGACTAGTTGGAACATAAGGGTTATGCGGATGGATTACCAAACTGACACCCATGGCCTGAAAACTGCGACCGGCTAACTCAGGGCGATTGGCCGTGGCACTGGCAGGCAAGGTTTTGCCATGAACATGACTAAAGTTAACCCCGCCTTTTTCAATGACATTGCCATTTTCAATAACACGACTTCGGCCACCGCCGCCCTCTTCCCGTGTCCAACTTTCTTCGCGAAACTCAGTTCCGCCGTCTTCTTCGGATAACTGCCGGCAAATGTCATCCTGAAGAGCTAATAAGTATTGCTTAACTGCTTCTATATTCACGAATATTCCTATTAACGTAGTTGCCTGCCTGAGGCCAAATCAATGATATGACTCGGCCCGGGAAACAAGCCCACCGGACCATCAAGAATAAAATCTAGCTCATGACCTAAAACACGGCGCGCTTGAACCGCTGAGCGCACCGTTGGCTGACCTGAATAATTTGCTGAAGTAGACACAATAGGCCCACCAAAATATTTACACAAGGCTTGCACCCTAGGGTGTGGACTAACTCGAATGGCCACCGTAGAGAATCGCCCATGCACTAATGGCTGAACTCTGTTCTTATGCGGCACCAAGAAAGTATAAGGGCCGGGCCAAAGTGATTCTAACTTGGCCCGTTGCTGTTCATTTATTTCATTTAAAAGAAAATCAAACTGCCCAATATTCCCAGCCACTAATATCAATCCTTTGTGTTGATCTCTTTTTTTAATGCTGACAATGCGCTGCAAGGCTGCGGGGTCCCAAGGATCACACCCCAATCCCCAAACGGTCTCGGTTGGATAGGCGATGACACCAGAGTGCTGCAGTACTTTGCTTGCTTGATAGGTAGGCCAGTGCATGAATATTCTTTAGCAATTGGAAGCGCGCAAGGTACAACTTGCCGCGCTGGGTTTCAAGCCCAGCTTAAAGAGAGTCATATTCCGGTTGACGGAAAAACAAGCCCTGCTCATTGGTTACCCACATGTTCAATTCCATGTCCAATAATAGTTCGTTGAGTTTAGACACAGATAAGCCTGTATGCTGTATCAATTGCTCCATACCCACGCCACCCTGATCTAAGAATCGATACACTTGGTAATGCTCTGGCTGCATACCCTCTGGAATTTCTCTACTGACTTTCGGCTTAGAATTATGGCTATCATTTGCTAGCATCAAGGTAATATTTTGCGTTTGACGTATTTGCCCTTGTAGATCCAACAGTATTTGATCTGGACTTTCAACCAAGGTTGCACCCTGCCGGATCAAATAGTGACAGCCTGATTTTTGTACATTGCTTAGATTACCAGGTATGGCAAATACTTCCCGATTTTGTTCTAAGGCTTGGCGAGCAGTGATAAGTGAACCGCTCATCAAGTGGGCTTCAATCACAAGCACACCCAAACTTAACCCGCTCACAATACGATTGCGCTTTGGAAAATGGCCTGCTGATGGTCGCGTGTGCAAAGCAAATTCACTAACCAATGCCCCTTTCTGACATATCTGCTCTGCCAGCTCAGCATTCTCCTTTGGGTAAATGTGATTAAGCCCAGATCCAAGCACAGCAATTGTCGCAGCGTCCGCGTCCAGTGCACCTTGATGAGCTTGAGTATCAATGCCTCTTGCCAGCCCACTGGTAACCACCACACCTGAGTTAGCAAGACCGACTGCAAACTCATAGGCCTCATGACGCCCTTGGAAGCTTGGGTGTCGACTCCCCACTATCGCTACTTGAGCAGCAAGCAAGCTATCCAATTGTCCTTTAACCATCAACATAGTCGGTGGTGTTGCAATGTGGCCTAAACGATCTGGATAGGCTTCACTCACTGGCGTAACAATGTGATGATTATCCGCGCTCTGTTGCCAATCCAAAGTCTGTTCTAACGTTTTACTGAAAGGATTCCTCAGACCGTCCATTAAAAGCTGTGTACGTTTTAAGCTAATACCCAATTGTCGGAACGCTTGCTCATCCCATTGATGGACATAATCTAATCCGTCGGCACAATGAATCAAACTTAACGTTTGAATACCGATGCCTTTGATACAGCTTAGGGCTAAATAGTTTTGCTCACTTCGCTTCAAGTTGGAAAAATAATCAGACATAAAAAAACCGCCTCGTAGGGCGGTTTAGTTTAAACAGACCAATAGCAGATGTTATCAGTCAAAGGTTGGAATTGTTGATTATGGCGTACGGACGCTATCACCGATTTCTAGCGGGCGCTTAGCTCGCAAGATCAAACCGTAACTCACTTTATCGAATACACGGAATAGCATCATTAAACCAGCACGCTCAGACGGCAACTGTACTTTTTGACGTGTTACTCGATCTACGATCTGCTCGCCTTCTTTGTAAACTGCTAAAACATTACCTTCTTTTAAACCGTCGCGATCACCTTGATTTACAACAACCACATTGTACTGACCGATCTGTGTTACCCCGCCCAATACCGCAATCATACGGCCAAAAATGCCATCAGGCGGAGAGCTCGGAATAAAGTTGGCAACGACTTGTCGGTCGTCTGTGGACAATAATCGGTCTCCGATCATGACTTCTTCTCGAGTAGACGCCAAATCAACCGTCGCAACATCACCGTTAAAACTTTGCACAGATCCAGCACCAATTTCTCTAGCTTCACGACCTAAAACCTCAGACGTATCAGGATCAACAAATACTTGTCCTTTGCGGTAAATACCATATCCCACTTCCGGTTCTTCACCCTCAAAACCGCGTGCATACACTTTACCGCCGCCGCCAGCGATAATTCGGTTATCATCTCCAGCAACTACATAGGGAGCCTCTTCCAATTGCTTACTGGTGACAATACGACTATTGGTCATAAAGCTTGAGATCGCTGTCATTGGAATCGGAGGAATAGCCGATGCCAGTTCGGTGACCCGAGTGGTAGGAGATAAACGTACTACCTCTCGTGCAGCCGGAGAACGCTCTTTCACTGTTACTTTGATATCTTGTACTTCGCCGTTTGCACCCTGACCAAGGTAAACAAGACCAATCACATCACCAGGATAAATTAGATGAGGATTTTCAATTTGCTCATTCACTTGCCAAATTTCTGGCCATAGCCATGGATCATCCAAGAATTTGTTGGATATGCCCCAGAGGGTGTCCCCTTCTTGCACAACGTATTCTTCAGGGTGTCCGTTCTTTAATTGCACGGCATGAGCCACTCCAGCCAATGCCAATAACAGCATTAGCAAAGAAAGTGGTCTAAAAAAGGGTTTGAGCATGGGTTAATCCCTTATTTTTATTAAACTGAGGGCGGTAACTCGCCGCATCATTCGATATAATAGATTTATACAATATTAGCAGGGCCAATGCCCTGATGACTACTAAGGCATCACAAGTTTATGGCGATATTAGAAATTTTAGAATTCCCAGATACACGCTTGCGGACCATTGCCAAGCCAGTGGAAGAGGTCACGGATGCCCATCGCAAGCTTATCGATGATATGTTTGAAACCATGTACGACTGCCCAGGAATCGGTCTGGCGGCAACGCAAGTGAACGTTCATGAACAAATCATTGTTATGGATATTTCTGAAGATCGGAGTGAACCACATGTCTTCATCAATCCGAAGGTCACTGTTCTTGATGGAGAACCGGAAAAAATGCAAGAGGGTTGCCTAAGCGTTCCTGGTTTTTACGAAGACGTAGAGCGTATCGAGCATTGTAAAATCGAAGCGCTAGACCGCAACGGTCAACCATACGAGCTCGAAGCCCGCGGTTTACTGGCGGTGTGCATTCAGCACGAAATGGATCACCTTAACGGTAAGCTGTTCGTGGATTATTTATCCACCACAAAACGTGATCGAATCCGCAAGAAACTTGAAAAGCAGCATCGCTTAGCAGCTAAGCACGCTTAATCAGACCCAAAGCCCGGACGTCCGGGCTTATTTCATTTACAAGGATCTACCTTTGAAAGTCGTTTTTGCAGGCACCCCTGACTTTGCAGCGAGTCACCTTCAGGCGTTGCTCAATAACCACGTGGATGTCGTTGCGGTTTACACCCAGCCAGACCGCCCAGCTGGTCGTGGTAAGAAACTGACCCCAAGTCCGGTGAAACGTTTGGCTCTAGAGAACCAAATCCCTGTTTACCAACCTGAAAATTTCAAGCAGCAAGAAGACCGTGATGCGCTTTCGGCATTGCAACCAGATTTAATGGTTGTAGTAGCCTACGGCTTGCTGCTCCCACAGGCAGTATTGGACATCCCAAAACACGGATGCATCAATAGTCACGCATCCCTTCTTCCGCGCTGGCGTGGCGCAGCACCCATTCAACGAGCCATAGAAGCTGGCGATTCAGTTAGTGGCGTAACAGTTATGCAAATGGAGGCTGGTTTAGATACAGGTCCCATGATCAAGAAGGTAGAAACCCCGATTATGCCAAGCGACACAGGCGGTAGTTTGCATGATCGTTTAATGGAAATGGGAAGCCAAGCAGTCGTCGATGTGGTCGCGCAATTTGCCAACGGGCAAGTGGTAGCTGAAGTTCAAGATGACAGTCTAAGCTGCTATGCAAAAAAACTTACGAAGGATGAAGCACTCGTTGATTGGCGATCTTCTGCAGAAGAAGTTGCACGAAAAATACGGGCGTTCAATCCGTTCCCGTGCTGCTATACCTTACTAGGGGATCATCGAATTCGTTTGTTGCAGGCCCAAATTTTCCCACAAAATCACAACGCCTTGCCGGGTACCATCATGAGCATTAATAAGCAGGGCATCATGGTGGCTTGTGGGGAATTCGCCGTCGTGCTCGAAAAAATTCAGTTACCCAGTAAAAAACCCATGAATGTCGCAGATGTATTGAATGGTAAACACCCTTTCGAAGAACAATATGTCCTTGCGAGCGAGCAATAAATGAAGCCCTTGCACAACGTTCGTAGCATCGCTGCGGTTATCTTGTTAGGCGTCATTGACGAAAAGAAGAGTTTGAATACTCTACTGCCTTATCACTCTCGCGACTTATTGCCTGAGGATAAAGCCCAGTTGCAGAGCATCTGTTTTGGTGCCTGCCGACATTTTTTTAGCATTAATGCGCTAAGCAAAATGCTGTTGGATAAACCTCTTCCAGAAAAAGCTCGATTGACTCAGAGCTTACTGTGGATAGGTTTATACCAACTCGCTCACAGCCATATGCCAGAGCATGCAGCCATTCACCAGACAGTAGCCGCATGTGACAACTTAAAACAGACTCCCTTTAAAAAATTAATAAACGCTATTTTACGTCGCTTTCAGCGCGAAAAAGATCAGCTTCTTAACGATCTCAAAAGCAGTGACGTTCCCCATTACGAACACCCTAAATGGTTACTCAAGAAGCTAAAAAAAGATTGGCCTGAGCATTGGCAAAGTATTGCGCTAAATGCCAACCAGCAAGCCCCTATGACATTGAGAGTAAACACTCACAAACACAAATCAAGTGAGTACTTGCAAACTTTAGAGAATACAAAAATAGAAGCCCATAAAGGTAAGTTAGCAACCACTAGCCTATATTTAAAGCAACCTATTAACGTCTCTGAACTTCCAGGATTCTCACTTGGAAGTTGTAGTGTTCAGGATGAAGCGGCTCAGTTGGCAGCTCAGATAATGAAACCAAAAGAAGGTGAATTGATTCTGGACGCATGCTGTGCTCCCGGTGGAAAAACAGGCCACTTATTGGAAGCCAGCCAAGGACTAGCCAAGATCACTGCTTTAGACAGCGATGCCAAAAGGTTACAACGCGTACACGAAAATTTAGAGCGCTTGGGTTATACGGCAAAAGTATTGCAAGGAGAAGCTCAAGCGCCTGAAAATTGGTGGGATGGACAAGCATTCGACGGCATATTGCTTGACGTACCCTGTAGCGCAACAGGCGTCATTAGGCGACACCCTGACATCAAATTACTGCGTCAACGGGAAGATATTGATAACCTTGCGCAATTACAACAAGCGATACTAAGCAAAGCTTGGACTTTACTGAAACCCGGTGGTCGACTTCTTTATGCCACCTGCTCGGTCACCCAAGCCGAAAATCAAAACAATATAGAAGCATTTTTGCAAACCCATCCTGATAGCGAGCTAGTCCAGTTACACTTCAACACTGGTCTAGACACAAAATACGGATGGCAATTCTTTCCAGATAAAAATGCACAAGATGGTTTTTTCTATGCGCTCTTGCGCAAAGAAGCATAATTGCAGACAACGCTAAGTGAGAGATTAGGATGAAAATCATAATCCTGGGGGCTGGCCAAGTGGGGGGAACCTTGGCCGAGCATCTTGCCACAGAGGGCAATGACATTACTGTGGTGGATACTGATGCTGCGCGATTAAAAGAGCTGCAAAATCGTCTGGACATCCGCACTGTACGAGGAAAAGCCTCGTTCCCACATGTCTTGGAACAAGCCGGTGGTGACGATGCTGATATGTTAGTAGCGGTAACCAATAGCGACGAAGTCAATATGGTCGCTTGCCAAGTAGCCCACAGTGTTTTTCAAACCCCAACAAAAATCAGTCGTATCCGCGCCCAAGAATATACCCACTACGATCAGCTGTTTGGCAACCACGCCGTACCAATCGATGTATTCATCAGTCCAGAGTTAGTGGTAACCAACTACATCAAACGCCTGATAGAATTCCCTGGCACACTGCAAGTACTTGATTTTGCCAACAACAAAGCAAAACTCGTAGGTGTTAGAGCGTATTACGGCGGCCCACTAGTGGGTCAAGAATTACGTTATTTACGCGAGCATTTGAAAAGCGATGTGGATACTCGAGTCGCTGCGATTTATCGTCGCGGTCGTGCGATTTTGCCGCAGGCGGACACCATCATCGAAGTGGATGACGAAGTATTCTTTATCGCAGACAAACGCAATATTCGAACAGTAATGGCTGAGCTACGCCGAAGTGAAAAACCATATAAGAAAATCATCATTGCTGGCGGCGGGAACATTGGTGCGCGCTTAGCCCAGACATTAGAGCCGTTTTACAACGTTAAACTCATTGACCATAACCGAAATCGTTGTGAGCGTTTAAGTGAGAAGGTCAAAAGCAAAACGATTATCATAAATGGCAGCGCCACCGATAAAGAGCTTTTACTTGAAACCAACATAGAAAATGCTGATGTTTTCTGTGCATTAACCAATGACGATGAAGTAAATGTGATGTCTTCCATGCTGGCCAAACAATTAGGCGCGCGTAAAGTCATGACACTTATCAATAAAGCCCAGTACGTTGATCTGGTCCAAGGTCAAGGTATCGATATCGCAATCAGCCCAAGCCAAACCACAATTGGTAGCTTACTAACTCATGTTCGCCGTGGTGATGTAGCAAATGTACACAGCCTACGTCGCGGTGCAGCAGAGGCCATTGAAGCCATCGCCCATGGTGATCGCAATACCAGTAAAGTAGTCGGCCGTCGTTTAGATGAAATTGACTTGCCCGAAGGTACGACCATTGGTGCTATTGTGCGCCAAGACGAAGTATTGATCGCTCATGGTTACGTGGTCATCGAAAGCGACGATCATGTGATTCTTTTTGTGCTTGATAAAAAACGTATCCCAGAGGTGGAACGCTTATTCCAAGTGGAGTTAGGGTTCTTCTAATGCATCCAGCTATCATCTTTCGTGTTTTAGGTATTTTATTAATGGTATTTAGCATCGCGCTATTACCACCGATCATTACCAGTATCATCTATCAGGATGGCGCACTGGTTGCCTTTTTAGATGCCTTTGCCATTACCTTCGCTGCGGGCGCGCTTTGCTGGTATCCAGTGAGAAAACGCCAACAAGACCTGCGTACACGCGACGGCTTTATCGTTACTGTTATGTTCTGGTTAGTACTGGCCTTATCAGGCTCATTACCGCTCATGCTAGCGGAGCAACCAGGGCTAAACTTTACAGATGCCTTTTTTGAATCCATGTCTGGATGGACGACCACAGGTGCGACGTTAATCACTGGTATAGACCATCTGCCAGAATCCATTTTGCTTTACCGGCAGTTATTACAATGGCTTGGTGGTATGGGGATTATCGTCTTAGCTGTGGCTATTCTGCCTATGCTTGGTATTGGTGGCATGCAGCTATACCGAACCGAAACACCTGGCCCAATGAAAGACAGTAAGCTTACGCCACGTATTACCGAAACCGCTAAAACCCTATGGTACATCTATGCGTTCTTAACCGTATGTTGTGCCATCGGTTTTTGGTTTGGCGGAATGAGTTTATTCGATGCCATATGCCATGCATTCAGCACGGTCGCCATCGGTGGCTTTAGTACCCATGACGCAAGCATTGGTTACTTCGATAGTATTGCCATAGAAACCATTGCAGTCATCTTCATGTTAATCAGTTCGGTAAACTTTGCCCTTCACTTTTATGCGTGGCGTTTTCGATCTTTCAAACAATATTTAGCCGATGCGGAAGTACGAACTATTTTAACAGTGCTAACCATCGCGGGTGTCGTTACTTTCGCGGTGCTGACTGCTAGCAACACGTATGAAGCCAACGATGCACTTAGGTATGGTTTGTTTGAACTAGTGAGTATTGCCACTACCACAGGGTATGCCACGGCCGATTTCACCGCTTGGCCCATATTTTTGCCGTTTATGTTATTTTTCTTAGCATTTATGGGTGGATGTGCAGGCTCCACCGGCGGCGGTTTGAAGGTCATTCGGGTTCTTCTGATATACAAACAAGGCAGCCGCGAGGTCAAGCGATTAATACACCCTAACGCCATTATCCCAATTCGAATTGGCGGTCGTCCCGTCGACGACCGCGTTGTCGAGGCCGTTTGGGGCTTCTTTAGCGTTTATCTCATGTTGTATTTGATAATGACGCTCATTCTATTGGCCACAGGTTTAGATTTTGTCACCGCATTTTCAGCTGTGGGTGCCTGTATTAATAACCTTGGACCCGGCCTGGGAGGTGTAGCAGCCCACTATGGCGATATCAGCGATGTTGCGAAATGGACTCTGAGCTTTGCTATGATTTTGGGTCGTCTTGAGATCTTCACGTTATTAGTGTTGTTTACCTCGACCTTTTGGCGACAATAAAAAGGCTCCACAAGGAGCCTTTTCACTAGACTATAGGCCTTTATAAAACCCTTCTTTATTGCGCTTAAAACGCTTGTATTCCCATTGATACTGACTTGGTTCGTCTGCAATACACTCCTCAATCCCCTTATTCATAGCGGTCGCACTGACGCTTGCATCTTCGCTGTAAATATCTTCACTAGCTTTCCTAAAAACCAACCGAAAGTTGTTGTTTGTACGCAGTACGTAGGCAAAAATGACCACCCCACTTGGATTCCTTTGAATAACTGAGTGAATAAGTTTCGGCGTCAATACTTCAATACCATAAAAACGAGCTTTAACACCTGAGCGTTCTGAAGGTTCTTGATCTGGTAAAATCAACGCAGCTTCTTTATTTTCGAAGTGAGTGATTAGTCGTTTAATACCGGCTTGTGTTCCAGCCACCATTTTTACACCACTTGATTCTCGCGCTTCTAGCATGGCTCTTTCTAGGCCAGGCATTTTAGCCATCTTGTAAAGCGCCATTAAATTACATCGTTGGGGAAGCCAAGACGACAGAATCTCCCAGTTCCCAATATGAGGAGTCAAAATGAGTACGCCACGCTTAGCTGATACTGCATCCTCAAATATCTCTATCCCTTCAATGTCCTCTATCATCGCAGCATTACGGGCGAACTTTTGTTCAGTCCCACCCCAGGCAATGCCTGTTTCCGCTATGGTTTGACCCGTTTGCATTAAACTTTCAAAAGCTAACCGCTCACGCTCTTGTGACGTCATCTCGGGAAAACAAATCTGTAGGTTTTTACGCGTTACTTTAAGCGCACGGCTATTGGTCTTGATCAATAGCCATCCGATGAATCGCCCAAACCGTCGCGCTCCAGACAGGCTTAAAAGCCCTAAGCTTCGAATGATAAAGAGTGCAATAAATGATTTAACGTCCATAGCGACCACTGCTGACATATGAAAATGGGAAACTTTGCCCTATTTACGATTTTTTCTCTACTTTCCCTGCGATTTCAACCAGCCTTGCTATGCTTTTTATAGTAAAGAAAGGACTTCTGCCTGTATGACCGCAACAACTCTCGAAGGCATGCTTGCCCCTATGCGTATTTTGGCCATTGATGATTTGGTTGAATCACGCAGTGCCATGAAAAAAATGCTACGCATCCTTGGCGCCAACCATGTCGATATTGCCATGGATGGTGATGAAGCTACCGCATTCATTAATCACAATAGCTATGATTTGGTGATTAGTGATTACAACCTAGGCCGTGGCCGCGATGGGCAGCAGATACTAGAAGAAGCTCGCTTTACCCACAAACTGAAGGCGACCGCTACTTTCGTCATGCTAACGGGTGAAAATGCCATGGATATGGTGATGGGCGCCATCGAATACGAGCCCGACGATTATATAACCAAACCTTTCACTATTGATGTCATGCGTAAACGCTTGAACCGCATTCTTAAAGTAAAACAAGAACTGCACATTATTAATCAAGCGGTAGACACAGATTCCAAAGATGCCGTACTTAAACTGTGTGACGAGCAACTGGTGCAAAAGCCTCGTTTGGCATTAAGAATCAAGCGGATTAAAGGGCGTACTCTGATCAGTATGAATCGCTACCAAGATGCTCTGGATTTGTTTCAAGAAGTGGCAGACGAACGCCCGGTGAACTGGGCCATGTTAGGCATTGCTACCTGTCAATTTCATCTCAATCAATTAGATGAGTCCGAGACAACATTACATAAAACCATTCACGAACATCCCAAATATGTGCAGTGTTTTGACTTGCTTTCTAAAATACATCTGAAACGCAAGCAAACCAAAAAGGCCCAATTTGACTTGATGCAAGCAGCACAAATCTCCCCTAAACAAGTCTTGCGTCAGATGGAGTTAGGACGTCTGGCCTATGCTAATCAAGATCATGAAGTCGCCGAGAAAGCTTTTCGACAAAGCGTCAAACTGGCGCGCTATAGTTGTTATCGTTCAGTGAAAAACTATCTTTTTTACGCTAAAAGCTTGCAACATAAGCTGAGTGAATCCAATGGACGTGACAGCCGCAAAGCCAGTACCGAAATATTCAAAACACTAGACGAAGCAAGAGCACTATACCGCGAAAGCGATGATAGTCATTTTGAGACCTATGTAATCGAAAGCACCACATACAATTTGATGGGCAGAGATGCTGATGCAGCCGCTGCCGCTAACAAAGCAGCTGGGCTCTTAGAGCATATGCCAACACCTACTAGCGGACAGCAAATTTCGATGGCACAAGCCTATTTAGCGACTAAACAGCATGCCAAAGCACAAGACTTACTCGGTGTAGTTGACGCTCGTCGTGACTTATCTTTACATGACCGACGAGAATTAGAACGCACCAAAGAAGGTATTAGCGAACACGTAGTCCGACAATACACCACTGAAATCAATGACAAAGCGATCGAGTATTTTGAACGAGGCCAGCTTAGTCAGGCGATCGATTTACTAAATCAAGCGACAAGTTACAAGGAAGCCGGCATTGCCGTATTACTCAATGCCATGCAAGCTAAAGTAACCTACATGGACCAAAAAGGCGCCACCAAAACCTTGTTAAACGATGTGAAAGACTTGGTAAAACGCATTGGTGATATCCCCCCAAGCGATGAACGCTATAGTCGCTGGCAAAAACTCAACAAGAGCTATCAGCGTCTTAAACGTACCGCACGCTAGCTTCTGGAGCTTTCTATGGCATTTGATGACAGCATTCTCATTAGCGGACAATTACACGATATTAAAAACCAAATACAGGCGCTTCTCAGTGATCAGCACGATCTCAATGAGGCTATTGATCATGCACACCCTGCAAGACCAATCGTAGAGAAACTTAATCTACACGGCCAAGGCCTTAAGCAACGGGTTGTTGAGTTGCTCTCCATTTTAAAACTACAACATTCCGGCTTTAAACCCTGTATGGAGGAACATTGGCTCAGCGATACTCTTGAACCTATCATTAACGACTACACCCAGATACACGACGTCTCGGTGGATCTAGAAATCGATGAAGACTTCAATAGTTTCTACGACGATCAGCTACTTTCGCTTGCGGTTCGCAATGCACTTAGTAATGCCGACCAAGCAGGTGCAACCAACGTAAAAATCTTTGTAGAAGAATATGATGATGGTCATTGGCGGTTATTTTTCATCGACAATGGCCCTGGTTTTAATGACAGCGTTCTAAACCAAACCCAATTCATTCCACAAGGTACCGACCATGGGCTAGGTCTGTATTTAATCCAGCAAGTCATGAAACTCCACAAACGCAAAGATAATATCGGCTTCATCGAGTTAGGTAACCATGAACAAGGCGGAGCCCAGCTATCCTTAGTGTTTCCTTAAAGGCGCCTCTAATGACTATGGCAACGAGGGGCTATGGGCCGTATAATCAGCCCCTTTCAGAAATCAACCCGGTTGCCAAAACGTGTCCGAAAGCAAATACGACGTCAAAACATTTCAGGGGCTGATTGCCACCCTGCAAGATTACTGGTCACAGCAAGGCTGTGTCATTAACCAACCTATCGATTTAGAAGTCGGCGCTGGTACATTCCATACCTCTACCTTCTTACGCGCCATAGGTCCTGAGACTTGGAATGCGGCCTACGTACAACCATGTCGCCGCCCTACGGACGGTCGTTATGGGGAAAACCCTAACCGTCTGCAGCACTATTACCAATTCCAAGTCGTGATGAAGCCATCGCCACTGGATATCCAGCAGAAGTACCTGGATAGCTTAAAGATGATTGGTATCGATAGTGATATTCATGACATTCGCTTTGTGGAAGATAACTGGGAATCCCCTACTTTGGGCGCTTGGGGTCTTGGATGGGAAGTATGGTTAAACGGTATGGAAGTCACTCAGTTCACTTACTTCCAGCAAGTGGGTGGTCTCGAATGCTATCCAGTAACAGGCGAAATAACTTATGGCCTTGAGCGCATTGCCATGTACTTGCAAGGTGTTGATAGCATTTATGATCTCGTTTGGTGTTATGGCCCAGATGGCAGCAAAGTTACCTATGGTGATGTATTCCACCAAAACGAAGTGGAAATGAGTGCCTATAACTTTGAACACGCCGACGTAGACTTCTTGTTCCAAGCGTTTAATCAGCACGAAAAAGATTGCAGCCGTTTGATTGAGTCTGGTCTTGCGCTACCGGCCTACGAACAAGTGTTGAAAGCATCTCACGCATTTAACATGCTTGATGCGCGTCATGCCATTTCTGTTACCGAACGCCAAGGTTATATCTTGCGCGTTCGTACTTTAGCTCGACAAGTAGCCGAAGCATATTTCGCTAGCCGTCGCCAATTGAATTTCCCATTGGCTGCGGACTCCCTTCGCCAAGAAGTATTGGCACAAGTAGAAGCAGAAGAAAAAGCTGCAGCCGACAAAGCAGCGAAAAAAGCCGCAAAGGCTGCTAAAAAGGGAGAAAAATAATGAGTCAGCATGATTTTCTGGTAGAAATCGGAACTGAAGAATTACCACCAACGGCACTAAAATCCCTGCGTGATGCTTTCCAAAAAGGTATTGAAACGTTCCTTCAAGCCAAAGGCTTGAGCTTTGCCAATAGTGAAGCCTTTGCTGCACCACGTCGCCTTGCTGTTCGTCTTACTGGTTTAAGCGCTCAAGGTGAATCCAGTAAAAGTGAAAAGTTTGGACCTTACGTTAATGTCGCCATCGGCGATGATGGTAAGCCAACAAAGGCCGCTGAAGGTTTTGCTCGTTCCAATGGCGTGAACTTTGAAGAACTAGATCGCATTACGGATGAAAAAGGTGAACGTCTTTATTTCGCTACCGAAGTACCAGGTGCGAAAGCTGTAGATGAGTTACCCAATGCGATCCGTGATTCGCTAAACAAATTACCTATACCAAAGCGTATGCGTTGGGGTGCTAGTCGTACTGAATTTGTACGCCCAGTCCACTGGGTGCTAACCCTGCTCGACAACAAGTCCATTGAAGCCGATATTTTGGGAGTGAAAACCAATTACTTCACCCGTGGTCATCGCTTCCATGCTAACAAAGAAATCACAATCACAAGCCCAAGTGCTTATGAAGCCACACTAAAAGAGCAAGGTAAGGTGCTTGCCAATTACGACGAGCGTAAAGAGATGATTCGTCAACAAGTCCTAGCTGAAGCCGAAAAACTAGGTGGCCAAGCCGTCATTGATGAAGACTTATTAGACGAAGTAGCATCTTTAAACGAATGGCCTACTGCGCTATCAGGCAACTTTGACAAAGAGTTTTTGCAGGTTCCTGCAGAAGCCTTGGTTAGCTCCATGAAAGAGCACCAAAAGTATTTCCACGTGCTGGATAAAGATGGCAAATTGATGCCTAACTTCATCACCATCTGCAACATTGAATCAAAAGATCCTCAGCAAGTCATCGAAGGTAACGAGCGTGTTATTCGTCCACGTTTAGCCGATGCCAAGTTCTTTTGGGATACGGATTTAAAAACCCCACTTGATAGTCGCTTTGAAAAGTTGGATAGCGTGCGCTGGGTTCAGCAATTGGGTTCTTTAAAAGATAAGTCAGAACGCCTGATGGTTTTGGCAAGTAAAATTGCTACTGCCATTGGTGGTGATGCAGAGAAAGCAGAACGCGCTGCCAAACTATGTAAAACCGACCTGCTTAGCGAAATGGTTTTAGAGTTTAGCGATCTTCAAGGTTTAGCAGGTCGCTATTACGCTCAGCACGATGGTGAGGATCCAGATGTCTGCGCAGCCATGGAAGAACAATACATGCCTGCATTCGCAGGTGATGCACTACCACAAACACAAACTGGTTTAGCATTGGCATTGGCTGATCGTTTAGATAGCTTGGTTGGTTTGTTCGGTATCGGTCAAATTCCAACAGGTGGTAAAGACCCATTTGCATTGCGTCGCGCGTCTTTAGGTGTATTGCGACTCATTGTTGAGAACAATTTGAAACTGGACCTAAACGAATTAATCGATTGGGCAATGGATAACAACTGGCCGTGCGATCTAGACGCGGACAACAAATCTAAACTGATCGATTACATGCTTGATCGCTTTAGTGCTTGGTACCAAGACGAAAATATTCCTAGTGTTGTTTTCCAAGCTGTTCGCGCAAAAGGTATCACCCAGCCATACGATATTAATCAGCGCGTCATGGCCGTTCATGCATTCTCTCAACTAGAAAGTGCAGAAGCATTAGCGGCTGCCAATAAACGTGTGAGTAATATTCTAAGCAAGAATGACGCGTTTATGGACAACGCTAAAGTGGATAACAACCTACTAAGTGACGCTGCAGAGAAGGCCTTGGCTGAGTCACTAGATAAGCAAATGCAATCAGCGACGCCTCTATTTGAAAAAGGTGAATATGCTCAGTACTTAACTCAGTTAACTGAATTGCGTCAGAGTATTGATACCTTCTTTGATGAAGTGATGGTGATGGCCGATGATGAAGCAGTGAAGCAGAATCGTTTATCGCTATTGAATCAATTGCGTAACTTATTCTTGAATGTAGCGGACATTTCTCTACTTTAGAATTTGAATGCGCAGAGACGTTATTGCCAAAAAGCCGGGTGTGTTGCACCTGGCTTTTTTGTAGCTGAATATTAGAGATCCACCTTAGAGAACACCAATATGAGCAAAGCCATCATCGTACTAGATCGCGACGGAGTCATAAATTACGACAGCGATGACTATGTGAAAAGCGTTGAAGAATGGATCCCTCTGCCGCGCTCTATGGAAGCCATAGGTAAACTCACTAACGCCGGTTACGAAATTGCCATAGCGACTAACCAATCTGGTATTGCTAGAGGTTATTTCGATCTCAACACATTGAACGCCATGCACAAAAAAATGGTGGATCTTGCCAGTGAACATGGCGGCACGATCCAATATATTCATTTTTGTCCCCATGGACCTGATGACCATTGTGACTGTCGCAAACCCAAAGCAGGTCTGATTGATCAAATTGAGCGGAAAGCCAATCAAAGCATTGCCGGCAGCTACATGGTAGGCGACTCACTTCGAGACCTAGAAGCGGGCGTATCTAAAGGTTTAAAACCGGTACTGGTATTAACTGGCAAAGGACAAAGAACATTAGATAAAGGTGTCGACTTAGAGCATCTCCAAGTATTTGATGATCTCATGGCCTTTAGTGAATGGCTTATTTCGTCTAAACACGAAACCACAAGTTAAACCCATGATTGCCTGAGTCAAGCGAACCTCAATCTTTCGGCTTAAACTAAGAGTTTTAAGGTTTCTCAAGATAATGGATATTTCTCTTCGAGCTTTTTTAGGTTTTATGCGCGATCTCATCCGCATACTACCTCTTTATCTACTGATGCCGCTGTTAGCATTCAATAGTTATGTATTAGGCATGACGATTGGCCCCTTCCTTTCGTACCCAAAGCGTTTCAAATTAATTATCGGAACGTTCTGTCATGGCACCATGTGGATTTGCAAACACCTTTTGAAAATTGAAGTAGAGCTACAAGGACATGAAAACTTGCCTAACGATGGCAAGGGCTATGTGATTATGAGCAAGCATCAAAGTCCTTGGGAGACGCTTTATCTACAAACAGTGTTCGACCCGAATACCGTGGTGATTAAGCAAGAGGCGTTTTATATTCCGTTTTTTGGTTGGGGCATCGCCTTGCTGAATCCCATCTTTGTTAATCGCAGCAAAGGCAAGCAGGCCACAGAAGAGCTACTAATAAAAGGTAGTGAACGGCTACAAAAAGGCGAGGACATTTTAATCTTTCCAGAGGGCACACGGGTGCCTGTGGGAGAGCATAAATCCTTCAAGAAAGGCGGAGCATTGCTGGCCTGTGAAGCCGGCGCCAGTATCATCCCTGTAGCACACAATAGTGGCGAGCATTGGATCAACAAACGTTGGTTCAAGCGTCCAGGCACGATTAAAGTCGCCATTGGGCCCGCTATTAGTACAAAAGGTAAGACATGGCAGCAAGTGAATGCCGAAGCAGAAGCTTGGATATTCAGCAAGACAGACGAGCTAAGCCAAATTGATCAAGCAACGGATTTAACGCTAGCAACACCAAACACGGGCATCGATGCGCAAGATTTAATGGCTCATGCGGTACGTACAGGCAAAGAATGGTTGCAGCAGTTTTGGCGCTAAACTAAAGTGAAAAGATATAAAATAAAACCCGCTTTGATTGCTCGAAGCGGGTTTTTTAATTCTTGGAAACTAAACCCAAGAAGAACTTGCAGCTTAGTAATCTAGGTTGTCGACTAGCAGCGCATTGCTTTCGATAAAGTCACGGCGAGGCTCAACTTCATCACCCATAAGCGTGGTAAAGATCTGATCTGCAGCCACTGCATCTTCGATGGTCACTCGAAGCATGCGACGCGCTTCTGGGTCCATTGTAGTTTCCCATAATTGCTCAGGGTTCATCTCTCCCAAACCTTTATAGCGCTGTATACTGTAGCCTTTACGAGCTTCGCCCATTAACCAAGCCAATGCCCCTTCAAAACTATCAGCAGGTTGCTTACGCTCACCTCGCTGTACATAAGCACCGTCATCCAACATGCCATGAATACGCTCACCAAAGGCACTGATTGCTTTATAAACCGGAGAATCGAAGAAGTCATGAGTTAGGATGTAGTCTTTCGGGATACTGTGATTAATCACTTTCACATCCGGCAGATAGATGTGGCGTTCGCTATCTTCTTTAATCTCCAATACCACATGAGTATCGTTACCACGAGGGTTACCAAAGCGTGATTGCAGCTCTTCACACCAAGCTTCTACTTTGCTGCGATCTTTCAAATCGTCCTGCGTCAAAGTAGAAATGTAAATCATGGCTTTTAATACTTCTTGCGGGTAAACGCGAGATAAGCGATCGATATCGTGCATCACTTGACGGAAGTTATTCACAATGTCTTCCAAACGATCTCCGCTAATCGCCGGAGCCTGTGGGTTCACATAAAGGGCTGCACCATCCAAAGCGTTAGACGTCAGGTACTCTTCCAGCGCCATATCATCTTTGATGTACTGCTCGTTTTTACCGCGCTTAATCTTATATAGCGGCGGCTGGGCAATGAAAACATGGCCGCGCTCAATGATTTCCGGCATTTGACGGAAGAAGAACGTCAATAACAAGGTGCGGATGTGAGAACCATCCACGTCCGCATCCGTCATGATAATAATGCTGTGATAACGTAGCTTATCGGGATCAAACTCTTCTCGACCGATACCGCAACCCAATGCAGTAATCAAGGTGCCTACTTCGGCACTCGATAGCATTTTATCGAAGCGTGCTTTTTCTACGTTTAGAATTTTACCTTTTAGCGGCAATATAGCTTGTGTACGACGATCTCGGCCCTGCTTGGCGGAACCGCCGGCCGAGTCACCCTCCACTAGGTAGATTTCCGATTGTGATGGATCTTTCTCTTGGCAGTCGGCCAACTTACCGGGCAGACCAGCCACATCCAACGCGCCTTTACGACGAGTCATCTCCCGGGCTTTTCGTGCCGCTTCACGGGCACGGGCCGCATCCATCATTTTGCTAACGATTTCTTTTGCTTGTTGAGGCTGTTCAAGCAAAAAATCATTGAAGCTACGAGACATTTCTTGCTCTACCGCTGATTTCACTTCAGACGAGACCAATTTATCTTTTGTCTGAGAACTAAATTTAGGGTCTGGGACTTTTACTGAAATAATCGCCGTTAAGCCTTCACGGGCATCATCGCCTGTTGTGCTGACCTTGGCTTTCTTTGCCAGACCTTCACGCTCGATATAGGAGTTCAAAGAGCGTGTTAAAGCACCACGGAAGCCCGCTAAGTGGGTACCGCCATCGCGCTGTGGAATATTATTAGTAAAGCAGTAGATGTTCTCACTAAAGCTGTCATTCCACTGCATCGCCACTTCTACGCCGATGCCGTCTTCGCGGTTATCGCCTTCCAATTGAAAATGGAAAATATCATTAAGAGCTGTTTTATTCGTATTTAAATATTCAACAAAGCTTTTCAAGCCACCTTCAAACTCGAATACCTCTTCACGATCACTACGCTCATCTTTCAAGACGATTCGCACACCAGAGTTCAAGAAGCTCAATTCGCGCAAGCGCTTTGCTAGATGATCATAATTGAAGTGGATATTGGTAAAGGTTTCAGGACTTGGGTGAAAGTGGATTGTCGTACCACTGGTTTCAGTATTCCCTACTTCTGCCAGAGGCGCATCAGGCACGCCCATGGTATAGCTTTGTTCCCATACTTTCCCGGCACGGCGAATGGTCATTTTTAGCTTATTAGACAGCGCGTTTACAACAGAAACACCCACGCCATGCAAACCACCGGATACTTTATAGCTGTTATCATCAAACTTACCGCCAGCGTGCAGTACGGTCATGATCACTTCCGCTGCAGATACACCTTCTTCTGGGTGGATATCAGTAGGAATGCCTCGACCATTATCACTCACACTGATGGATTCATCTGGGTGAATCACAACTCGGATTTCTGAACAATGCCCTGCCAACGCTTCATCTATGGAGTTATCCACCACCTCAAACACCATATGGTGCAGACCAGTTCCGTCATCGGTATCACCGATGTACATGCCTGGACGTTTACGAACAGCATCTAGGCCTTTTAAGACCTTAATACTGGACGAATCATAGTTGTTTTCAGTGCTCATTTAGGCAACTCCTGGCAGAACAGATTATTCTTGATTTATTGTTCCATGTTCCACGTGGAACGTTTTTAGCTGACTGGATGGAGACCAGCACCCTTGGATTTGGGTAGATTCAACAGCGGTAACAAAGACCTGACATTTTAATTCTTCTAGCAGCCTACATAAAGCTTTTCTATGGTTAATATCCAATTCTGCTGCTAAATCATCAACAAGGAAGATACAGGGGGATCCAGAGACTTGTTTGTACAGGTCAGCCTGAGCCAACTTAAGCGCACATACAACCATTTTCTGCTGTCCACGAGATAAAACATCCATTGCAGGGACGTTTTCCGCCTTTATCCGCAAGTCTGCGCGCTGGGGACCAGACTTTGTGTATCCGCTTTCAATGTCGCTTTTCCAGCTGGATTCTAATAATTCGTAATAGTCCTGATCTTTCTTCCAACCTTGATAAAACGACATGGTGACGCCCAAGCCATCGTTTAAGCGAGCCATATAGTGATCAAATAAGGGCTTTAATCTCTCTAAATATGCGATCCTCATGGAGGTTATCTGATTAGCCAAATCTGAAAGACTGCTATGCCATATTTTGCGCTCAGATTCGCTCGCACCTCCGGCACGCAATAACGCATTTCGTGTTTGATGCGCTCGTTTGAACTGTTTCCAGATGCCGAAAAATTGAGGTTCCACGTGGAACACTCCCCAATCAATGTATTCACGACGTAATTGTGGAGACCCTTCAAGCAAACGAAACATAGTAGGGTCCAATAACTGGATAGGCAAAACGCTGGCGAGCTCAGCAGCTGAGTTTAAGCACACACCATTGAGCTTGATGCGTCTCTGCCCTTCTTGATTACGCTCGACCCCCAGCTGTTTGTGGGGTAATTGGCAAAAGCCCGTCATGGTATTCTGACCATGTTGTATCAAGTTCTTCTGCTTATGAGTCCGGAAACTCTTACAGTAAGCGAGATAATAGATAGCCTCTAAGAAGCTGGTTTTGCCACTGCCATTCTCACCATATATTAAATTAACCAAGGGAGATGGCGAGACATTGGTAGGAGACAGGTTTCTCACACCTTGCAACATAAGAAGTTCAATAGCCATAAGTGCTTATGCAAGGTTTCCGATCAAAGAAGAAATAAAGAATCATCATGGATGGACTAAAATACAAAAGGACTGAGTCGTTCCGATTATAAACATAAAGGAAAGACATCAGCCCTCTTAAAACGAGCAATGAATACAAGCGATTAAAGTCGCATTGGCATTACAACGTAAAGTGAGTCACCACCCTCAACCTCTTCCATTACCGCACTGGAATTCGCATCAGCTAGGGTCATTTTCATATCATCGCCATCCAATACGCTTAGTACGTCTTGTAGATAACTCACATTAAAGCCAATTTCCAACATCTCACCCTGGAACTCAACACCAATGCTTTCCTCTGCTTGCTCTTGCTCAGGGTTATTAGCGACTACCTGTAGGTTATCGTTTTCAAGTAGTAGACGCACTCCACGGTACTTTTCATTGGATAAGATAGCTGTACGCTGGAACACTTGGCGTAAAGCCTGGCGATCGGCAATCAGAGTCTTATTGCCATTACGTGGAATGACTCGCTCGTAGTCTGGGAACTTGCCATCGACGAGTTTAGAGGTAAATGTGTAATCGCCCACTTTAGCCCGCACATGATTGTTGCTTAGCGAAAGCTCGACGCTGGATTCAGGATCCATCAGCAACTTGGCAAGCTCTAATACCGCTTTGCGTGGCACGATCACTTGCATGCGATCGGCTATGTCCAATTCCACCGGTACTCCGCAGGTAGCAAGACGGTGACCGTCTGTAGCCACTGCACGTAGCTCATCAGGCTTCACTTCTATCAACATACCGTTCAAGTAGTAGCGAACATCCTGCTGTGCCATAGCAAACGCTGTACGATCAATAATTCGACGTAACTGGGTTTGCGGTACCATCACTTGTGCCTGCGCTTCAATATCGTCAATATTGGGAAATTCATTGGCAGGTAGGCTGGACAATACAAACTTACTGCGCCCCGTCTGAAGCTGTACTTTATGATCATCTTGACTGATCTCAATGGTGCTTTGATCAGGCAAAGACTTACAAATATCCATCAATTTCTTCGCCGGTACGGTAATAGCACCATCTACACCTGGCTCTAATAATGTTGCGGAACCAATCAGCTCAAGCTCAAGGTCTGTACCTGTCAAAGACAATTGATCGCCTTTAACCTCTAATAGCACATTCGACAGGACAGGAAGAGTTTGACGACGCTCGACAACGCCGGCAACCAATTGTAGTGGCTTAAGTAGGGCTTCCCTAGTAATCGTTAGTTTCATGCCTTATCCGCTCTTAACTGGTCAATGACCGCAATAGGTTTTTATAATCTTCACCAATATCGGCGCTGTTTTCCCGTAATTCTTTGATTTTACGGCAACCATGCAAGACCGTGGTATGGTCTCGCCCGCCAAACGCATCGCCTATTTCAGGCAAACTGTGATTGGTTAATTCTTTACTTAGCGCCATGGCCACTTGTCGTGGTCTCGCTACTGAGCGCGAGCGACGCTTGGATAATAAATCCGATACTTTTATTTTGTAGTATTCCGCAACGATGCGTTGGATATTATCAATACTGACCTGCTTATCCTGCAAAGCCAACAAATCTTTTAAACTTTCTTTAATAAAAGGAAGTGTAATTTTAGATCCGGTAAATGCTGAGTTTGCAATCACGCGCTTCAGCGCCCCTTCCAACTCCCTTACGTTACTACGAATTTTCTGAGCAACAAAGAAAGCCGCTTCATGAGGCAGATCGATACCCTCTTGTTCAGCCTTTTTCATTAGAATGGCAACACGGGTTTCTAATTCCGGAGGCTCAACCGCAACCGTTAAACCCCAACCAAAACGACTTTTCAGTCGGTCCTCGAGACCATCTATCTCTTTCGGGTAGCGATCACAGGTCAATATCATTTGTTGACCACCCTCTAATAAGGCATTAAAGGTATGGAAAAATTCTTCTTGGCTACGTTCTTTACGAGCAAAGAACTGGATATCATCGATTAATAATGCATCCACACTGCGGTAATAACGCTTAAATTCGTTAATCGCGTTTAATTGCAACGCCTTAACCATATCTGCAACAAAGCGCTCACTATGCAAATATACAACTTTGGCATTCGGATTCTGCGCTTGAATGTGGTTACCCACAGCATGCATTAAGTGGGTCTTACCTAAACCAACACCACCATATATAAAGAGCGGGTTATAAGACCCGCCCGCATTTTGCGATACTTGCTGCGCCGCCGCATGAGCCAACTGGTTAGACTTACCTTCAACAAAAGTATCAAACGTAAAGCGTTTATTAAGACTGCTTTGATGTTGAATACTGCCTTCCACCTGAACTTTTCGCTCGGTTTCTTTTTTCACCACCTTGGAACTAGAGGCCACAGCGATGTCAGTATCGCTACTCCTTTTAATAGCAGAAGGAGTGGCTTTTACAGAGGAGGAGGCGGCTTTAACTGACTCATCAGGCTTGACCGGTTGCGCAGACGGCGCCACAAAACTCGGTTGACTGCCCTTCGCATGTATATCTAATTGAAATGGTAAAACCTGACCACCATTGAGCTCTTCTAACAAAGATTGGATACGATTTAAAAATTTATCTTTGACCCAATCTTTAACAAAACGGTTAGGCGCAGTGATGACTAAACCACTATCTGTTTCATCTACGGTTAGCGGTCGAATCCATGTATTGAATTGCTGTGGTGGCAGCTCATCTTGCAAGCAGCGAACACATTCTTCCCACAATGCCAGCACGGCAGGTAACTCCATTCTTAAACGGTTAAATATTGTAACAACATATATTGAGTTATCCACAGATAACTTGGTGACTAAGCTGTGGATTTTCTTTGTGTATAAGCGGGACGCTTTTGTGAATAAATCAAGAATCTAACGGGCATGTGCATAACCCAAGATTCTGTCCTCAAGTTATACGGTGCTTTTTAGCAGCTTCTACCGTCTTTATTCATAAGTTGTCATTTCTGTATAGCATTGATTTTAAAGGGTTTGCGTCAGTTATCAACAGAAAAAGTGCTACTAAGTATTAATAACTAATCATAAACATACATATTCATACATAAAACATTATTTATATATTTCTTAAGAATGTTTTCATAAAAAAGCGCTTCGAATTAAATAACAATAAATTCGCTTTTCTGATTGAATATATTGGCTGTTTTCAATACAATCCGCTGCCTTATTTTTTATTGAACTCAATAGTGAGAGCCGGTTTATGAAACGTACTTTCCAACCTAGCGTATTAAAGCGCAAACGCACCCACGGTTTCCGTGCTCGTATGGCAACTAAAAACGGACGTCAGGTTCTAAATCGTCGTCGTGCGAAAGGTCGTAAGCAACTTTCTGCTTAACTTATGACCAACACGGTATTCCCACGCCAAGTAAGGCTTCTGACGGCTGGGGACTATCGTCGGGTATTCGATGGCGCTGACGCCAAGGCCCAAACTAAGCAAATCCTAATCCTTGCTCGACGTAATGATTTAGGATTTGCTCGACTCGGGCTTATCGTTGCGAAAAAGCATGCCAAGCGTGCAGTGGATCGCAACCAAATCAAACGCATTGTGCGTGAGAGTTTTCGACATCACCAAACTGAACTCGAAAACTTTGATTGTGTTGTGCTATCCCGGGCAGGGGCAAAAGATCTTGATAAAGATCAGCTACGACACATGGTAGATCAGCTGTGGACGCGGTTAAGGACATCTCATGGTCACCGTCCCAGATCCAAAAAAAGTCGATAAAAAACCGTCTTTTGCGGTGAATGTTCTATCGCTACCAATACGTTTTTATCGTATTGCAATCTCCCCTATGCTACCTAATCGTTGCCGACACATCCCAACTTGTTCAGAATACGCCCTCGAAGCTTTGCAAAAACATGGTCCAATAACCGGTCTGTGGCTGAGTATTAAACGAATTGGACGTTGTCATCCTTGGGGCACCCATGGATACGACCCTGTTCCTGACAATCACGATATTAAGAAGAGCTAAATTCACAATGGATGCAAGAAGAGCAATCATTCTGATCGGCATAGCGGTAATTTCATACATGCTGGTGCTACAGTGGAATGAGGATTATGGTAAACGTCCTACTCAAGTCGCCGAACCTATTACGAGATTGACGTCTCCAGTACAAGAAGTCGATATCCCTACCGATACCAGTGATGCGGATTCAGATGCGCCTGTTGTGCAAGACAACATGGATGCACCGCAAACACAAACTCAAGCCACCACAGAGTGGATTAAAGTGGAAACCGACGTTTTAGATATCCGTATTGATCCTGTTGGTGGTGACATCGTTTACGCGGCGTTAAAACAATATCCATTGTCAGTAGATCAGCAAGATGTACCGTTTGTTTTACTTGAGCAAAGCAATATCCGCACTTACATCGCACAGAGCGGTCTTGTGGGCAAAAATGGCATAGATAAGAAAGGCCGCGCTCAATACAGCGTCGAGAAAACCGAGTACAACTTAGCTGATGGTCAGGATCAGATTCAAGTCGTGTTAGCGACCACACAAAATAACGTGAAAATCGAAAAAGTATTCACCATAAACCGTGGCGAATACTTAATCGATGTAGGTTTCCGCATCGACAACCAAAGCCAAGAACCTTGGCAAGCAAACTTTTATGCTCAGTTTAAGCGCGATCGCAGTGTTGATCCGTCAAGTATGGAATCTATGGGCATGGCGTCGTTTTTGGGTGCTGCGGTAACGCGTCCTTCTGAGCGCTATTTCAAAATGGATTTTGACGATATAGAAGAAGATCCATTTAAAGAAAAAATCGAAGGTGGGTGGATCGCGTTTTTACAGCACTATTTCCTTGGTGCTTGGGTACCGTCTAAAGATGAAGCCCATGTTTATAATACCCGTAAAGCGTCTGGTCATTACTTAGTTGGTTATTATGATAGTGCTCTTCAAGTTGAGCCAGGCACCCAAGGCGGTACTTCGACTCAATTATATTTGGGGCCTAAAGACCAAGATCGTTTAGCTGAAATTGCTGAGCATTTAGATCTGACCATCGACTATGGTTGGCTATGGTGGGTTGCGCAACCGTTATTCTGGTTGCTACAGCTAATGCATGACATTGCCGGTAACTGGGGTTGGGCCATTATCATGCTAACCATCCTAGTAAAGTTAGCGTTTTTCCCGCTTTCAGCAGCGAGCTATCGTTCTATGGCAAATATGCGTCGCGTAGCTCCCAAGCTAACTGCCATTAAAGAACAATACGCTGACAACCGTGAGCAGCTCAGTAAAGAAATGATGAATCTCTATAAGAAAGAGAAGATCAATCCACTGGGTGGTTGTTTACCAATCTTAGTGCAAATGCCAGTCTTCATTGCCTTGTATTGGGTATTAATGGAATCCGTGGAGCTGCGTCAGGCACCGTTCATGTTGTGGATTGAAGACTTGTCTTTGAAAGATCCATATTTCATTCTGCCGTTAATCATGGGCGCATCCATGTTTGTACAGATGCAATTGAACCCAACACCGCCAGATCCAATGCAAGCAAAAGTCATGAAGCTAATGCCTGTTGTATTCACGGTGTTCTTCTTGTTCTTCCCTGCCGGTCTTGTACTTTATTGGGTAGTGAACAACCTATTGTCTATCGCACAGCAATACTACATTACTCGTAAGATCGAAGCGGAAGCGGCGAATAAGTCGTAACCTCCATTCGATGAGAATAACGGGAGAATTAAGCGCTCATGTATAATGGCGTTTGATCTCCCGTTTTTTTATTGGCCTGTTTAATTTTTGTCGAGGCAAAGCATGCAATTAAATACCGATACCATCGCTGCCATTGCAACGCCACCTGGACGAGGTGGTGTGGGAATTGTTCGTGTATCGGGCAAAAAAGCCAAAGCCATCGCTCAGCAGATTTTAGGGTTTGAACCCAAAGTGCGCTTTGCACACTACTGCCCGTTCAAAGATGAAAATGATGAAGTATTGGATGAAGGCTTAGCCTTATTTTTCGAAGGTCCAAATTCTTTTACGGGTGAAGACGTTTTAGAGCTACAAGGCCATGGCGGCCCTGTGATTTTAGATTTCTTATTGCAGCGTGTTTTAGCCTTGGGCGCTCGTGCCGCTCGACCAGGTGAGTTTTCTGAGCGCGCCTTTTTAAACGATAAAATGGATTTAACCCAAGCGGAAGCCATTGCCGATTTGATTGATTCCGCTTCAGAGCAAGCGGCGCGCTGCGCTGTACGATCCTTGCAAGGTGCTTTCAGTCAAAGAGTCAAAGAACTTGTCGATGCGCTCATCAATTTACGCATCTACGTAGAAGCGGCCATTGATTTCCCCGAAGAAGAAATCGATTTCTTAAGTGATGGCAAAGTCGAAGCGGATTTACATCAAGTCATGGATGCACTCAAGCAGGTACAGCAAGAGGCCAATCAAGGTTCCATTTTGCGTGAGGGCATGACTGTGGTGATTGCGGGTCGCCCCAATGCGGGTAAATCCAGCTTATTAAATGCTTTGGCTGGACGTGATACCGCCATTGTTACCCACATTGCAGGAACCACTCGTGATGTATTGCGAGAACATATCCACATTGATGGCATGCCGCTGCATATTATCGATACTGCAGGTCTGCGTGATGCCCCTGACGAAGTGGAACGCATTGGTATCGAACGCGCTTGGCAAGAAATAGAGCAAGCGGATCGTGTGTTATTAATGGTCGATAGCACCGAAACCGATGCAACCGACCCTAAATCCATATGGCCCGAATTTGTGGATAAATTACCGCATCCTGAACGCATCACTGTGATTCGCAACAAGGTCGACCTGACTAATGAAAAAGCGGGCATGGATGAAGCGACTCAGAACTCCCCTATCGTTCGCTTAGCGGCTAAGCAAGGTGATGGCGTAACAGAACTGCGCGAACACCTGAAAACCATCATGGGTTATAGCGCCACCAGTGAAGGCGGATTCATTGCCCGTCGTCGCCACATTGAAGCGTTGAATCAAGCAGATACGTTCTTGCAAAGCGGGCGAGATCAATTATTAGGAGCCGCAGCCGGAGAGCTTTTAGCGGAAGATTTGCGGATGGCGCAAAATGCATTGAATGAAATCACTGGTGAGTTCAGCAGTGATGATCTTCTGGGCAAAATCTTTGGTAGTTTCTGTATTGGTAAGTAATACAGAAAAATGTGGATAACTTGCTTATAACTTCTGACTAAGTTGTGGCTAATGCGCTACAGCCTAGTCAGAATAGGTCTATTAGCGGGGTTATAAGCTATATCGCCCTGTGGGTATCTTTTCTCCACTGATTGCATTGGGCGCTCTTTCAGGTACCTGAATGCGTCCGTTAATGGTGGTGTAATCAATGCCAATGATGCGGTTCAGAATACCTAAAAAGCTGGTGGTATCGTCCGGTGTACTGATGAAGCTATCGATCGTCGCATTTTCTGGTACCAACGCCATGGCCCTTTCTTGACTATCCCCGCCGGGAATCTGCAAAAATAGAAAATTGAAGTTTTCCGCATGAGCCATATAAGTCTGGTCTGTGGTGCGTAAACCCGAGCACGCACTTGTAAGTAATATGGCGGCAATAATGAGCGATAAGTTCAGTGATTTCATGTTATCCACACAGTCGAAACGGTTGTTGATTCAAGCCTTAAGCATACCTAATTTTACTGGGGCTTCTCTATTGATTATTTATCATTTTCGCTAGCGCATTTTTAGTCAGATCTATATAATGCCCGCCCTGATCGAATTTTGAACAGTATTTGAGCAGCCCCTAGTATTTGTGGGGCTTTGAAGCCGATGTTGAAGACTAAAAAACACACTGCTCTGTTTACTGTGTATAACTAAACGAGGTTGTTAAGTGGATTACGCAAAGCGCTATGACGTCATTGTTGTGGGTGGTGGACATGCTGGTACAGAGGCATGTTTGGCGGCCGCGCGTATGGGATGTAAAACCTTGCTTCTCACCCACTCCATCGAAACCGTTGGTGTCATGTCGTGTAACCCAGCCATTGGTGGTATTGGCAAATCTCATTTAGTGAAAGAGATTGATGCGTTTGATGGTGCCATGGCGCGCGCTACCGATCGCGGTGGTATCCAATTCCGCACGCTAAATAGCCGTAAAGGACCTGCCGTGCGTGCGACACGAGCACAAGCAGATCGAGCCTTATACAAAGCTGCTATTCGCGAAATTGTGGAAAACCAACCTAACTTAGAGTTTTTCCAGCAGGCCTGTGACGATCTGATCGTTGAAGGCGATACGGTTAAAGGTGTGGTGACGCAAGCGGGTATTAAGATTTATGCCGATAGCGTCGTGTTAACCACAGGTACTTTCTTAGGCGGAGTTATCCACATTGGTATGGATAACTATCAAGGTGGTCGCGCTGGCGATCCCCCTTCCAACAATCTTGCTAAACGTTTACGCGAGTTGCCATTTAATGTGGGTCGTTTAAAAACCGGTACCCCAGCTCGCATTGACGCGCGCTCTGTGGACTTTTCTGTGATGCAGCGCCAGCCTGGTGATGACGTTACACCTATTATGTCGTTTATGGGGAATCGTGAAGAACATCCACAGCAAATCGATTGTTTTATTACCCATACCAATGAGCAAACCCATGACATTATTCGTGCGGGTTTAGATCGCAGCCCTATGTACAGCGGTGTGATCGAAGGTATTGGTCCGCGCTATTGTCCTTCCATTGAAGACAAAGTCATGCGCTTCGCTGATAAAAACAGCCACCAAATTTTTGTTGAGCCGGAAGGTTTATCGACCCACGAACTCTATCCAAATGGCATCAGCACTAGCTTGCCGTTTGATGTGCAAGTGGAAATGATCCACAGCATGAAGGGGTTTGAAAACGCCCACATTACGCGCCCTGGTTACGCAATCGAGTATGATTTCTTTAATCCACAGGATTTAAAGCACTCTTTGGAAACCAAGTTTATGCAAGGTCTATTCTTCGCGGGCCAAATTAACGGTACCACGGGTTATGAAGAAGCCGGTGCTCAAGGTTTATTGGCTGGTACCAATGCGGCGCTGCGTAGTATGGAAAAAGATGCTTGGTACCCCCGTCGAGATGAAGCTTATATCGGTGTACTTGTGGATGATTTGATCACCATGGGTACCAATGAGCCGTATCGTATGTTCACTAGTCGTGCCGAGTATCGTTTGATTTTGCGTGAAGACAATGCGGATTTACGTCTGACAGAAAAAGGTCGCGAATTGGGTTTAGTTGGTGATGAGCGCTGGGCAGCGTTTTGTGAAAAGAAAGAAGCCATTGAACAAGAAGAGCAGCGACTAAAAAGCACTTGGATTTTACCCAATACCGAAGAAGGCGATGTGGTAAATGGTTTCAGTAAAACCCCAATCACTCGTGAATACAGTTTAATGGATTTACTTAAGCGTCCGGAGATCACTTACTCAGATATCGCTAACCTGAAGGGTGAACCTGTTGCGGACCCGCAAGTGAGCGAGCAAGTGCAAATCATGGCCAAATACGAAGGCTATATTAATCGTCAATTGGAAGAAATTGAGCAAATGCGTCGCTACGAAGATACACTGCTACCGGCGGATTTAGATTTTTCCAAGGTTGGTGGGCTGAGCAACGAAATTGTACAGAAGCTCAGTGAAATACAACCAGAAACACTGGGCACGGCCAGCCGGATTCAAGGTGTTACCCCTGCGGCGATTAGTCAGTTGCTGATCTATCTCAAGAAGCACCATAGCGTGCAAAAGAGAAGCGCTTAATTAACCCTTTCTAACGCGTCTATTTTATTCACAGAATTCACAGTATTTTGTCGAATCGTGGATAATAGGCGCGACTTATTTCTACATACTCCTTAAGGTTACCCATGTATCAAGCATTGCTGAAAACCGGTTTGAAGAAACTTCAAATTGAATTAAGTGACGACAAGATAGAGCTGTTGCTTGCCTATCATGGTTTGCTTGCTAAATGGAATAAGGCCTACAACCTAACCGCCGTGCGTGACCCTCAGGATATGATTGGTCGTCATCTGTTGGATAGCTTGAGTATTTTGCCGCATGTGGAAGGCGAACGTATTTTAGATGTGGGCACAGGGCCAGGTTTACCTGGCATTCCATTAGCCATTTGTCATCCAGAGAAAGACATTACCTTGCTTGATAGTAACGGCAAGAAAACACGATTTTTAACGCAAAGCAAAATAGAATTAAAACTTTCTAATATTACACCTGTACAAAGCCGCATTGAGAAATACGAAGCGCCCTTGTTTGATGCTATCACCAGTCGTGCATTTGCCACGTTAGAGGATATGGTGAATGGCAGTATCCATCTGTTGAAATCCGGTGGTTACTTCTTTGCCATGAAGGGGGTTTACCCAGAAGATGAAATCCAGCAATTGGATGATCGAGTAAGTGTGGTAGACTGCTTTGTTCTGCACGTTCCTGGAGAAGAAGGGGAGCGGCATTTGGTTAAAATTAAGAAGAACTAGGCCAAAGCGCTTTTGACGCTGTTGAATTTTGTCGCGTCTGTCAGAACTATAGGTATCTCTTGTGGGTCGAATCATAGCAATAGCAAACCAAAAAGGCGGTGTGGGTAAAACCACAACGACGGTTAATCTGTCTGCATCTTTAGTTGCCACTAAGCGCAAAGTTTTGGTGATCGATTTAGACCCTCAAGGCAACGCGACCATGGGAAGTGGCGTCAATAAACATGAGCTAGAGTCGTCAATCTATGATGTGCTTGTAGATGATATGCCTGCTCGTGACGCAATCGTAAAAACTGATCCTGCTGGTTACGATATATTGCCAGCAAATGGTGATCTTACCGCTGCAGAGGTTCAGTTAATTGATATGGACGGTAAAGAAAGCCGCTTGCGTAACGCCCTTGATCCGCTCGTGGATGATTACGATTACATTGTGATTGATTGCCCACCCTCTTTGAACATGCTTACCGTCAATGCCTTCGTTGCCGCCCATGGTATTATTATTCCGATGCAGTGCGAATATTATGCATTGGAAGGTTTAACCGCATTAATGAATACCATTGAGCGTATTCAGCAAATTAATCCTGAACTACGTATCGATGGTTTGTTGCGCACCATGTATGATCCGCGCACCAGTTTGACCACAGACGTCTCTGCACAATTGATTAATCACTTTGGTGATCAGGTCTATGGCACAGTGATTCCACGTAATATTCGTCTGGCTGAGGCCCCTAGTTATGGAATGCCGGTACTGTGTTATGATAAGAGCTCTCGCGGCGCCGTGGCCTATCTGGCGTTGGCGGGAGAAGTAAATCGCAAGTGTCAAAGCATCTCAGCATAAAAACATCATAACGGCAAAAATACATGGCAAAGAAACGCGGACTGGGTACTGGCTTGGACGCCCTATTAGCTGGCGCAGCAAGCTCTAAATCTCAACAAACAGATGCTCCTCAAGAAAGTGATACGCCCCAAGTCCGGGAAACCCTTAAGCAGCTTCCTATTGAGTACCTTCAGCCTGGTCGCTATCAGCCGCGCAAAGATATGCACCCAGAGGCGCTGGAAGAATTGGCGGCATCTATCCGTGCTCAAGGTATTATGCAGCCCATTGTGGTGCGCCCTATTTCTTCTACATCTGCTGATACTCGATATGAAATTATTGCTGGTGAACGTCGTTGGCGAGCAGCTCAAATCGCAGAGTTACACGAAGTACCGGTAATCATTAAAGATGTGCCGGATGAAGCGGCCATCGCCATGGCATTGATTGAGAATATCCAGCGTGAAAACCTCAATCCCATGGAAGAAGCTCGTGCCTTGCATCGCCTGCAAGAAGAATTCGCATTAACTCAGCAGCAAGTAGCAGACGCAGTTGGTAAAAGTCGTGTAACCGTTACTAACTTATTGCGCTTAATGAATCTCAATGAAGATGTGCGCACGTTGCTTGAGCATGGCGACATCGATATGGGTCATGCCCGTGCCTTGTTAGGTTTGCAAGGGGAGAATCAATCAGAGGCAGCACGCCAAGTGGTTTCAAAAGCGTTAACGGTGCGTCAAACCGAAGCGTTAGTGAGTAAATGGCATGAGCCTAAAAAGACCAAAAAAGAAGAGCCCAAAAATCCAGATATTGATCGTCTCGAAAGTAAACTGGGTGAACGCCTTGGCGCCAAGGTCGAGTTAAAACACAACCAAAAAGGCAAAGGCCAGTTGGTCATCAGTTATTCTAGTTTGGATGAACTAGATGGAATTTTAAATCACATCAAATAGCCAGTGAAATTGGCGTTTCTCGTACCTTGTTCATTAAACAGTGTCCCTCTACACTGCCTGCTGGTTTAAATTTGACCAGCAGCGTCCCCCTATGGCGAACAATGCCAAAATAAATGGAACAGGCTGTTGATGCGGCGCGGTATAGCCAATATAATTCCGCGCGCTTATTTATGCCTAGAGTGAGTGTTTAATCACACACAAATCAAAGGGTTACACGCAATCGGTGGGAGTCAAATGTCGAGCAGTATTCAACGACCACCTGTGCATCGCATTCCTTTGTTGCAATTGGCTTTGACATTCGTCTTTGCGTTTTTGTGTCTATTGCATAGTAAAGAAGCCGGGATATCGGCTTTAGCAGGCGGCCTGATAAGCCTTGTTCCCAATGCCTATTTTATCTTTTTGGCATTTCGTTATTCGGGGGCTCAACAGATATCGCAAGTACTGAATAACCTATACAAAGGTGGTGCTTGGAAAATGGTGTTAACAGCACTGGGTTTTGCATTGGTTTTTAAGCTGTTACATCCACTGAATATTACGGCGTTGTTCGCAGGTTTTTTGTTGATACAAGCAAGCAATCTTTTCAACGCCAAAATTGCAAATTTATGAACCTTTTGGACTGAGAGTGATATATGGCTGGTACGACCTCTACCGATTATATAAAACACCACCTCACCAACCTAACCTACGGCGAACTGCCACAGGGTTACGAGCGTGATGATGGTACAATTTTAACGGACTCCACATGGACCCTCGCGCAAAGCGCACGTGAAGCAACCGATATGGGTTTCTGGGCGGTTCACGTAGACTCTATGATTTGGTCAATCGGTCTAGGTGCATTGCTAATGTTCCTATTCTACCGTGCGGCTCGCAAAGCCCACGCAGGTGTTCCAACAGGTTTCCAAAACTTTGTTGAGTCTTTGGTTGAATTTGTTGATACCACTGTTAAAGAGACTTTCCACGGACGCAACTCTATGATTGCGCCACTTTCCTTAACGATCTTTACTTGGGTGTTCATGATGAACTTGATGGACTTAATCCCAGTTGATGTCGTGCCTAAACTGTTCGAGCTTGGTTGGGCCGCGGCTGGTCATGATCCTCATCATGCATTCATGAAAATCGTTCCATCTACCGACCCTAACATTACTGCCGGTCTAGCCTTATTTGTATTTGGCCTAATGATCTTCTTTGGCATAAAAGTAAAAGGCTTCGGTGGCTTTATGGCAGAGCTGACTTTGCACCCATTCAACGCTAAAAACATGTTTGTTCAAGCATTGTTTATTCCTGTGAACTTCATTCTTGAAGTGCTTGCCCTAATCGCTAAGCCAATCTCTTTGGCACTGCGTTTGTTCGGTAACATGTATGCTGGTGAGATGATCTTCATCTTGATCGCCATCATGTTCTCCGCAGGCTGGGCCATGGGTCTATTTGGTGGTGTATTGCAATGGGGTTGGGCGGTGTTCCATATTTTGGTTATCACCCTGCAGGCCTTCATCTTTATGATGTTGACCATTGTATATATGAGCATGGCTCACGAGGATCACTAATTATAGCGGTTGTATTTGCGATAACTGCGTTAAAAAATTGCTCGAGATCCTCATTTGGGTCTACCAAACTCTGGTCTCTCGCAAGTTTTTGCTTTGTTCTCGCTTCATACAACAAGCTCTAATTATTTGATAGATTTTTTAAAAGTTTAACTTAACCGTTAATTCATCAACTTAACTTACTTTAAAAAAACTGGAGAAAACTATGGAAATGGTATATATCGCAGCCTCTCTTATGATTGGTTTAGGTGCCCTAGGTACTGGTATCGGTTTCGCCCTTCTAGGTGGCAAGCTACTAGAATCTACAGCTCGTCAACCTGAGCTAGGTCCACAGCTTCAAACTAAAACTTTCCTAATGGCTGGTCTATTGGATGCGGTTCCAATGATCGGTGTAGGTATCGCTATGTACCTTATCTTCGTTGTTGCTGCTTAATCGATCTTTTGATCTTTAGACGCAAATCAACTAACGAAATAGAGGACTAAGGCGTGAATATTAATTTGACATTGATCGGCCAGATCATCGCCTTCGCTTTCTTCGTTGCCTTTTGCTGGAAGTTCGTTTGGCCACCGCTAATGAACGCCATGCAAGAGCGTGCGAAGAAGATTGCGGACGGTCTGGACGCAGCAAATCGCGCTGATCGTGACCTAAAACTGGCTCAAGAAAAAGCTGGTAGTCAGTTGCGTGAAGCGAAAGAGCAAGCTGCGCAGATCATTGAGCAAGCCAATAAGCGCGCTAACCAAATCATTGATGAAGCCAAAGATGCGGCACATCAAGAAGGTGAGCGCCTTAAAGCTGCTGCTCAAGCAGAAATTGATCAAGAAGTTAACCGCGCGAAAGAAACACTACGCTCTCAGGTATCTGAGTTAGCTGTAGCCGGTGCTTCTAAAATCCTGGAAACCTCAATTGATGTCGAGAAGCACAATGCGCTTCTAGACAAATTGGCAGAAGAGCTATAAGCGAGGTTTACCATGGCTGAACTTTCAACATTGGCACGTCCATACGCGAAAGCAGCCTTCCAAGCAGCTGTTGAAGCTGGTGACTTGCAAGCATGGTCAGACATGCTTGCAGTAGCCAGCGAAGTAGCCAACAACCAAGACATGGAAGCAGTATTAAGCCATCCAGGGTTGTCTGGCGAACAGCAGGCTCAAACATTGATCGATGTTTGTGGGGAAAAGCTAAACGAGGCGGGTCAAAACCTTGTCAACGTTTTAGCCGAGAATAAGCGCCTAGCGCTATTACCACACATCCTTGAGCAATTTGAGCACTTGAAGGCGGAACAAGAAAGAGTAGTAGATGTAGAAATTACATCCGCTTTCGACGTAACCGACGCAACCAAGCAAAAATTGACTCAAGCTCTCAAGGCCAAACTTGATAAAGACGTACGCGTAACCACTACTGTAGATAGTTCTTTGGTAGGTGGTGCCATCATCCGAGCGGGTGACATGGTGATTGACGGTACTGTACGTGGCAAGTTGGCTAAGTTAGCCGAAGCGATGAACTCCTGAGTTTGAGGGATAAACATGCAGCAACTAAATCCTAGCGAGATAAGCGAAGTGATTAAGAAGCGCATCGAGAAACTTGATGTAGCTTCTGAAGCACGTACCGAAGGTACAATCGTATCTGTATCAGACGGTATCGTGCGCATTCACGGTCTTGCCGACGTAATGTACGGTGAGATGATTGAATTTGATGGCAGCGTATACGGTATGGCTCTTAACCTAGAGCAAGATTCCGTAGGCGCAATCGTATTGGGCGACTATTTGGGCTTGGCTGAAGGCCAAAAAGCTCGTTGTACAGGTCGTATCCTTGAAGTACCAACAGGTCCTGAACTACTTGGCCGTGTTGTTGATGCTCTTGGTAACCCAATCGATGGTAAAGGCCCAATCGAAGCGAAACAAACTACTCCTATCGAGCGAATCGCTCCTGGGGTAATCGCTCGTCAAGGCGTAGACCAGCCAGTACAAACCGGTTACAAAGCGGTTGACGCAATGGTACCTATCGGTCGTGGTCAGCGTGAGTTGATCATCGGTGACCGTCAGACTGGTAAAACAGCTCTAGCGGTAGACGCCATCATCAACCAAAAAAATTCTGGCATTAAGTGTGTATACGTTGCCATCGGTCAGAAGCAATCTTCTATTGCAAACGTAGTACGTAAGCTAGAAGAGCACGGTGCAATGGATAACACCATCATCGTAGCCGCTTCTGCTTCTGATCCTGCTTCTATGCAGTATCTATCTGCTTATGCAGGTTGTGCAATGGGTGAATACTTCCGCGACCGCGGTGAAGATGCCCTAATCATTTATGATGATTTGACTAAGCAAGCTTGGGCATATCGTCAGATTTCATTGCTATTGAAGCGTCCTCCTGGTCGTGAAGCATACCCAGGTGATGTTTTCTACTTGCACTCACGTCTTCTAGAGCGTGCAGCGCGAGTAAACGCCGAATACGTTGAACAGTTCACTAACGGTGAAGTAAAAGGTAAGACTGGTTCTTTGACTGCTCTACCGATTATCGAAACCCAAGGTGGTGACGTATCTGCGTTTGTACCAACTAACGTAATCTCCATTACCGATGGTCAGATCTTCTTAGAAACTAACCTATTTAACTCTGGTATCCGTCCTGCAATGAACGCAGGTATCTCGGTATCACGTGTTGGTGGTGCTGCACAAACTAAGATCATCTCTAAACTAGGTGGTGGTATCCGTCTGGCATTGGCTCAGTATCGTGAATTGGCGGCTTTCGCTCAGTTCGCTTCTGATCTTGATGATGCAACTCGTGAACAGCTTGAGCACGGTAAAACTGTTACTGAACTAATGAAGCAGAAACAGTACGCGCCTATGTCTGTGGCTGAAATGGCGATCATGCTATTCGCAGCAAACGAAGGCTATCTGAAAGACGTTGCAGTAGAAAAGATTGCAGACTTCGAAGCTGCTCTACTTTCTTACGCGAAGGCTGAGTTCAAAGACCTTGTTGATCTAATCAACGGCGCTGGCAAGTTTGGCGACGATGAGAAGAACGGTCTTAAGGACTTGCTAGAGAAATTTAAAGCGACTCAAACCTGGTAAGCGACGAAAGTCGCTCAGGTTGACTGAGATAAAGGGCAGTCATTATGGCAGTCGGAAAAGAGATAAAGCAGAAAATCGGCAGTATTAACAATACGCAAAAGATCACTTCTGCGATGGAAATGGTAGCAGCATCGAAAATGCGTAAAGCGCAAGATCGTATGCAAACCAGTCGTCCATACGCAGACAAGATCCGCGCGGTTGTTGGCCACATGGCCCACGCAAACAGTGAATACCGCCACGCCTATCTGCAAGAGCGTGAAGTAAAACGCGTTGGTTATATCGTGGTTACTTCAGATCGTGGTCTTTGTGGTGGTTTGAACACTAACTTGCTACGTAGCTTAGTTAAAGACATGCAAGAGCTTCACAATAAAAATGTGGAGATCGATATTTGTGCCATTGGCCAAAAAGGCGTGTCTTTCTTTAAGAGCTTCGGTGGCAATGTAATAGCGGCAAAAACTCACTTAGGCGATGCACCTGAAGCGCACGAGTTAATCGGTAGCGTTAAAGTCATGCTGGATTCGTTCAACAATGGTGATATCGATCGCTTGTACCTTGCTGGTAACGAGTTTGTGAACACCATGACGCAGAAGCCAGTAGTTAGACAACTTCTACCGCTTGCAGCTGATGATGATCAAGGCATGAAAGGTCAGTGGGACTATATTTACGAGCCAGACGCTGAGGCACTCCTCAACGAAATGTTGGATCGTTATATTGAATCACAGGTGTATCAAGCAGTTGTTGAAAACACCGCTTGTGAAATGGCAGCGCGTATGTTGGCCATGAAAAACGCCACTGATAATGCTGGTGACATCATTAAAGAGCTTAACTTGTTATACAACAAAGCTCGTCAGGCAGCTATCACCCAAGAGATCTCTGAGATCGTGGGCGGCGCAGCAGCGGTATAGGCTTGCGGATATAGGTTTTTAAGAGGATTTAACAATGAGTAGCGGAAAGATCGTTCAGATCATCGGTGCTGTAATCGACGTGGAATTCCCACGTGATTCTGTACCAAAAGTATATGACGCGCTTAAAGTTGAAGGCGGAAAGATTACGCTAGAAGTTCAACAACAATTAGGCGACGGTATGGTTCGTACCATCGCTATGGGTTCTACTGAAGGTCTTAAGCGCGGCCTAGTAGCAGAAAACACCAATCAACCGATCCAAGTACCAGTGGGTAAAGAAACCCTAGGTCGTATCATGGACGTGTTGGGTGACCCAATCGACGAAAAAGGCCCAATCGGCGAACAAGAGCGTGCCTCTATTCACCGTAAAGCCCCATCTTACGACGAACAAGCTGGTGGCCAAGAGCTACTAGAAACCGGCGTAAAAGTAATCGACCTTGTTTGCCCATTCGCTAAGGGTGGTAAAGTTGGTCTATTCGGTGGTGCGGGTGTTGGTAAAACCGTAAACATGATGGAGCTTATCCGTAACATCGCAATCGAGCACAGTGGTTACTCTGTATTCGCCGGTGTTGGTGAGCGTACTCGTGAAGGTAACGACTTCTACCACGAGATGTCTGAGTCTAACGTATTGGACAAAGTATCTCTGGTTTACGGTCAGATGAATGAGCCACCAGGTAACCGTCTACGTGTTGCACTAACTGGCTTGACCATGGCTGAAAAATTCCGTGACGAAGGTCGTGACGTACTATTGTTCGTCGACAACATCTATCGTTACACACTAGCGGGTACTGAGGTATCAGCACTGCTAGGTCGTATGCCATCTGCGGTAGGTTATCAGCCTACTCTAGCAGAAGAGATGGGTGTACTTCAGGAGCGTATCACGTCAACTAAGAAAGGTTCGATCACATCTGTACAAGCGGTATACGTACCTGCGGATGACTTGACTGACCCGTCTCCTGCTACAACGTTCGCCCACTTGGACGCAACCGTTGTATTGAGCCGTGACATCGCTTCTAAAGGTATCTACCCAGCGATCGATCCATTGGATTCAACGTCTCGTCAGCTTGACCCACTAGTAATTGGTCAAGAGCACTACGACATCGCTCGTGGCGTACAGACTGTACTTCAGCGCTTCAAAGAGCTGAAAGACATCATCGCCATCTTAGGTATGGACGAACTATCTGAAGAAGACAAGCTAACTGTAGCTCGTGCTCGTAAGATCGAGCGTTTCTTGTCTCAGCCGTTCTTCGTTGCAGAAGTATTCACAGGCGCACCTGGTAAGTACGTATCTTTGAAAGAAACCATTCGTGGCTTCAAAGGTATCTTAGAAGGTGAGTTCGATGATCTTCCTGAGCAAGCTTTCTACATGGTTGGTACCATGGACGAAGCCATCGAGAAGGCGAAAAACCTTTAATAGGAGAGAGCTATGGCTATGACGGTTCATTGTGACATCGTTAGCGCTGAAGAGGCTATCTTCTCCGGCCGTGTTGAAATGCTCATCGCGGCAGGTGTACAGGGTGATCTTGGTATCATGCATGGCCACACGCCATTGCTGACCAAACTTCGCCCTGGCCCCGTTCGTGTGATCAAGCAGAACGGTGAAGAAGAAATCTTCTATGTATCGAGTGGCTTTTTAGAAGTTCAGCCAGATGGCGTAACGGTACTTGCCGATACTGCTGCCCGTGCTAGCAACCTAGATGAAGCTGCTGCGCTTGAAGCGAAAAAACATGCTGAGCAAGCACTTGAGAATCAGTCTGGTGACTTTGATTACTCTCGCGCTGCTTCGCAATTGGCTGAAGCTGCTGCACAGATCCGTACGATCCAGCAAATTCGCCAAAAAATGGGTAAGCGTTAATTTTTTAATTAGCTCTTATCAATTAAAAAAGCCGCCTTGGTTCCTAACCAAGGCGGCTTTTTTGTTTCAATTCTGAATGTCATAACTCGCTATCGCTTATCATAGTGAGATTACAATAATGTGAAAAAGATCAGAAAACATATACAATTTGCGCTCGAGAAATAAGGTCAAATCATGCGCAAATTAAAACCTACATTGCTATTAATTCTTTCTTTGTCTGCTTTCGCTATTGGTCCTGATCTTTTATTTGGGTTTTTAAATGAGAACTATCAAGCTGGTTATGACTTGAAGAGTAATGCGATTACTCTTTTATTGATGGTTTTAATTGCTCTGAGTCCAGCGAAAAAGCTAAGTTTGATTGTGCTAACCATTTTAGCTCTTATGCAGGCCACCCAACTGATGTATTTCCAGTACTTTGGTGGTTTTTATAGCGCATTTGATATGGTGCTAATGACCAGCGAAATCCAAGATACAATCGTTGGATTTGCAGATATATTCACGCACATTTTGCCGTTATTTATTCTGAGTTTGGTTTTCTACGCCATAGCGGTATTGTCATACATTCAGTATGAAGCCCGATCAATCAAAGTGCCTTTCTTACATTTCTTTCTAATACTTCTTTTGACGCTTCCGTTTTTTCAGTCGCTGCGTTCAGAGGCATCGCAAAAGTATCAGCCGAACATCGCCCATACCGGCATCAAAAACGGGTTGTACAGTGTTTCGTTTTTTGTGGCGCGTCAAATAAAAGTAGCGCTTGGAATGAGAAAAGAAATGCCTGATTACGCGCCTTATGAGTTAATAGAGAATGAACCCGTTGACGCAAATATTGTAGTTTTAATGGGTGAGAGCTTAAGCTATTACAACATGGGGTTGTTTGGCTACGAGAGGAATACGACGCCTAACCTAGAACCCTATAAGAGCAACCCTAATTTTTTCTTTATACCTGCAATTTCTAGCGCGGTGTCGACTCGAGTATCGCTAACCTTATTCTTTAATGGAATTTATGAGCCAAATAACACTGCACAAATTAGCTCAATGGAAGGCTCATTGTTTAGACTAGCGAAGAAGAAAGGGTTCAACACTCATTACATTACGACGCAAAAGAATGCTGGAGGACTGACCTACTCATTTTCCTTGTCTGACATAGATACTTGGAAAGAAAACAAGCATTTATCAGGATATGAAGGCGAGTATGATAATCGCCTACTGCTTGAGCTGAAGTCCATGAATCTGAACTATGAGCAACCACAATTCATAACTTTGCATATGCGCAGCACTCATGTTCCTTATGTTGATAACTATCCAAAGTCGGAAGAGGTATATCCTACAGATGGCAAAAGCTTCGCTGACTATCAGTTGAATAGCTACGATAATTCAGTGATTTATACTCAAAAAGTAATTGCTAACATATATAAATATTTTGAGACTACACATAGGCCCACATACATATTTTTTATACCGGATCATGGCGAGTTACTTGGACAAGGTGGTCGATATGGCCATAACTCAGTTGACATCGATATGGCTCGTGTACCCTTCCTTTTTTATGGGATAAACATTCCAACGAAAGAAACAGAGCGGCTAAAAAGTGAATTGGGTTGCTTGTCAAACCATTATCAAATTAGTCATCAAATTGCTCAATTGTTGGGATATCAAATTAATAACCCAAATGAAAAGGAGACCGTCTACTATTTGAATGGAACAGACGTTTTTGGGGAAGCCGGATATATGTCGTACGACTTAGAGGCTATGCGTAAAGAAACATGTGGCGCATTATCAAATGGAATTTTGTATCCTGAATGACGTGTTTGTGAACAACTAGAATTGAAGAGAGTTGTAAGGATATGTGCCGCCTTGGTTCCTAACCAAGGCGGCTTTTTTGTATTCGCGTTCTTGGCTTTTGAATATGTAGCCTAATCAGAATGCAATTAGTCTTAGAACCTTTAGTGGTAATTTAGTACTATTCGCGCCGAAATAAATTGCAGTAATAAAATCAAGGAAAAAGGATGTTTAAATTTACAGCTGTAGCCGCTTTGATCTTATCGTTAGTGGCGTGTGGTGGAGGAGCGAATAGTGAGGGTCCAAATAGTGAAGGTAGATCACTTCCAACTTTAGACATTAATACTACCGAAATAAAAGCCACTATCAATGATTCGTCTTTACAATTAGAGGCTACGACAAATTCTGATGCAATAATTTCGTATAGTTCGCTGGATGAAAATATTGTTGAGGTTGATAAAGCGGGATTGATCGAGTTCACCGGTGTAGGTTCAACGAGCGTAATTGTTGAAGTAGAAGCAACAGAAACGTATTCAAAGGTTACAAAAGAAGTACCGGTAATTGTCATGGGTAACACGGTTCTTACTAAAACAGCTGTTCTTACTAATGTGAAGTTTGAACCGGGTTTGTCATTATCAGGAGTAATTGAGAGTAATTCTGAGGGTGCATTATCATTTACTTCGTTAAGTCCTTCTTTGCTAGAGATAGAGGGAGGCGTCTTCAAAATACTGGGTGCGGGCAAAATATCTTTTGAAGTACAAATATCTGAAACGTTATTTTACCCGTCAATATTTAAAGAGTTTACATTTGAAGTCGAAAAAGGAGACGGCTTCTTGAAAGTCGATGAATTGAAGCCGATGATCGTTGGTGACATACAAATTGTTTCTGCTAATACACACAACAATGTTGGGGTGGATATCTCTGTACTTACTACTGATTTGTTGTCCATATCAGAAGGAGACCGAGTTCTTGCCAAGGACTCTGGCGTAGCTCGCTTATTGGTTGAAACTAAAGAATCGGAGGACTTTAAGTCAGCTCAAGAAGAAGTATCTGTACTGGTAATTCCAAACGACTTGATAGGGGTAGATTTATATGCATCATCCGCAAGGTTAAGAGTTAATGATTTAACGACGGGACTTGAACTGCTTTATTCATCATCTGATGCCTGTGATCCTCTTTCTATCGAAAGCTGTGCCGATTATAAAATCATTTCTTTGGATTCGACTCCAATAACTATTTCTACAATGAGCCAGAGTGATCGAGGGTATGTATGGCTAAGAACTTCATCGGGTGATTTAACCAAACGGACAGTAATAGATTCAGAAGCCAATTATGGACACTTTTCGGCTAGGAATGGTCACCAAGTAGTTTCGTTTAATAATGCGTACTGGTTAATTGGCGGGGACGACGGCAGCAGTGGTGTATATTCAAGTGAGATTTGGAAATCAGTTGATGGTTACTTCTGGGAGTTGGTAACCGATAGTGCTCCTTTTGGAGGAAGAGCCTTTCATCAGGTGGTTGAGTTTGAAGGAGACTTATATTTGATTGGTGGTAGTGCGGGCTCTTCAGGAAGCCTTGCAGATGTTTGGAAATCCTCAAATGGGGAAGAATGGATTTTAGTGACAGAAGATGGCGGATATGGTGCAAGGTATTATCATCAGGTGACTGTGCATGATGGATCGCTAATACTTGTGGGCGGAAGAAATGCTTCAAATCATAGTACTCGTGACGTTTGGTCCTCTTCCGATGGCGAAACTTGGCAGCTTCTCAATAACGCTGGAGGTTTTAATTCACTGTACGGGCATCAGGTGGTGAGTTTTGATTCTCACCTTTGGTTAATTGGTGGTTATGGTGGTAGCTATACTCACGAGATCTGGAAATCTTACGACGGAACTTCATGGAGCAGTGTTACTAATCCGACTTACCCCGATTTTCCTTCACTTGCTTTATTTCAGGCTGTGGCTACAGATTCAAACATATGGGTTTTTCCTGATCAATATGTGTCCGAAGTTTGGACGTGTTGTAGTTGGAAGAGGGAGCAAACGACGGTAGCTTTTCCATTGAGACCTGATTATCAAGCGGTTGAGAGATTCGATTCAGGTTTCTTATTTATCGGTGGCGGGTCTTTCTCAAAACGCTATCAAGATGTTTGGACAAGGCAATATCAATTGATACCAGTCAGATTCAGTTTTCAATAATAGGATTATGATCCACCTCAAATGAGGTGGGTTATTAGATGCCTGAAGCAATCACAAAGCCCCCCACAAGGTATCAAACATCATTTGCTGAGTATTGGCGATAGCGTCGCTATCAATCACAACGACCACTGGATAGTTATTGTCCGCAAGGCTGATCATGGCTACCTTTGGCGGGTAGATGGCGATGTAGGATGCATCGCCCTTACCTTTTAACCATTTACGTTCGGCTAGCTCCACTTCATCACCGCCCTCGCCTATGGCAATTACGCGCACGTTAATTCCCCTTTGGATGCGCTGCTTAGTAAAGTTGGGAAATGGGCGGTACAGGTGCTTACGTAAAGCTTGTGTTGAAATAACGGAATAGGTTTTGTCCGTCTTGCGACCAACGCTATTTAAGATGTCTCTCAGCACATGCTCAACGCCATCATCCCCTTCATAAAAGCGCACGTTGCCACCAATAAGGCCGGGATTGAGTTGTTTTAACTCTGGAATGATTTCGCTTTTCAGATCGAGCAAGGTGCTTTCTAAGGCGTGGCGCTTATCTTCTGCCATATCCAGCAGATGTTCCGGGTCGCTCGCTTGAAATACTTTTCGTTTGCCCTTGGGTAGGTAGTTCACTAAGCCTTTGCTGACCAGGACTTTGAGAGTTTCATACGTCGTGCCACGGTTAATCTCAGTTTTGGCAGCGATATCACGAATAGAGCTCGGCCCCATTGTCAAAAGTGCATGGTATATGGCGATTTCTCGATCACTGAGGTCAAGCTGACGCAGGGCTTCTAGGTTCATTGGTTGTCAATTTTTTTGTGACATATTAGATTGTAAATCCTAACAGGACTAATAGACTACGCAACTTTTCCACAAAATCGTTCCCCAACTTTTGACAATGTCAGTGATTGCGAACGAGCTTGAAATACCATGGAACAGCGTGCCTTTAACAAAGATAAAATCGCTGGCGATAAAAACGGGATGTAATAAGACATGAGCATTGAAGTTGTTGTACTAGCCGCGGGACAAGGGTCGCGCATGAAATCTCAATTACCCAAGGTTTTGCACCCTATTGCGGGCAAACCCATGCTCGCTCATGTTTTAGATAGTGCCCGTGAAGTCAACGCTGAAGCCCTTCACGTTGTGGTTGGCCATGGGGCTGAGCAAGTGCAATCGTATTTTGGCGACGAAGCGGATCTCACTTGGGCTTTGCAGAAAGAGCAAAATGGTACTGGTCACGCCGTGATGATGGCGCTAGAACATCTTGCTGAATCCGGCGTCACGTTAATCTTATATGGCGATGTGCCGCTTATTCAAAGTAATACATTACAAGCCTTAATTGATATTGCGGCGAAGGAACAATTGGGTTTACTTACCGTCAATATGGATGATCCAACAGGCTATGGCCGCATTGTTCGCAATGAGGAAGGCTCGGTACAAGCCATTGTTGAGCACAAAGATGCATCTGAGCAGCAAAAGGCTATTCAAGAATGCAATACCGGTATATTGGCCGTGCCTACGGCGAAGCTGCACGAATGGTTGCCAAAGCTAAGTAATGACAATGCTCAAGGTGAATATTACCTAACCGACATCATCGAAATGTCAGTAAACGATGGCATGCCAGTAGAAACGTTACAGCCTGAATTTGCTGAAGAAACCTTTGGTGTAAATAATCGTCTACAGCAAGCAGAATTAGAGCGCTGGTATCAAGGTCGTCTAGTGGACGGCTTAATGACAGATGGCGTCACTGTGTTAGATCCTCAACGTTTAGACATTCGACCTGGGCATACTAAGGGCGTGACGGTGGGACGTGATGTGGTGATTGATGTGAACGTCGTGCTCGAAGGTGAAGTAGTTTTGGGTGATGGCGTCTATATTGAATCTCATTGTGTTATTCGCAATGCCGTTATTGCACCCGGTACGCATGTGAAAGCCTTTAGTCATATCGAAGATGCGCTCGTTAAAGAAGGTTGTGAAATTGGCCCTTATGCTCGTTTGCGTCCAGGGGCTCAGTTAGAAAATGGCGCCAAAGTGGGCAACTTTTGTGAAGTGAAAAAATCGATCATTGGTGAGGGTTCCAAAGTGAATCACCTAACTTACATTGGCGATGCTGAGATTGGTCAAGGTGCGAATATCGGTGCCGGAACCATCACCTGTAACTACGACGGCGTGAATAAGTTTAAAACTGTGATTGGCGATGGCGCATTTATTGGCTCTAACTCGTCTCTAGTCGCCCCAGTAACAATCGGCAAAGGCGCAACCATAGGTGCAGGGTCTACCATCACCAAAGATGTGGAAGACGATAAGTTAGCAGTAGGTCGTGGCCGACAAAAGAATCTCGATTGGCAGCGCCCTACTAAGAAATAAGTAAGAAATAACGAACAGCAAAAAAGATTTGTAAAGCGTGGAATAGAATCGGCGCCAGAAAAAGATTAAAGGAAAAACTATGTGTGGAATTGTTGGTGGTATTGCGCAGCGCAATGTCAGCGAGATCTTATTAGAAGGCCTGCGTCGCTTAGAGTACCGTGGCTATGACAGTGCGGGTCTTGCGGCCATGACAGATGCCGGTGTGATCGAGCGCTGTCGTCGTATGGGTAAAGTAAAAGAACTGGAGCAAGGCCTAGCTGATCATCCATTTGATGGCAAAGCGGGTATTGCCCACACTCGATGGGCTACTCATGGCAAACCTTCAGAGGTGAATGCTCATCCTCATATGTCGGGTGAACGTTTAGCCATTGTTCACAATGGTATCATTGAGAACCATGATGAATTGCGTGAACAACTTAAAGCGGACGGCTATAGCTTCACCAGCCAAACGGATACAGAAGTCATTGTTCACCTGTTACATAAATACCTGCAAAAAACATCCAACTTATCTGATGCGGTGAAAGAAACGGTACAGGTCTTAGACGGCGCCTATGCTCTTGGAGTCATCAGTGCCGATCATCCTGGCAAATTAGTCGCGGCCCGTCATGGTTCGCCACTGGTTATAGGTGTGGGCAGTGGTGAGCATTTCATTGCTTCCGACCAACTGGCACTTTTGCAAGTGACTGACCGTTTCATATTTTTGAACGAAGGTGATGTAGCCGAATTAACAGCGGACCATATTCACGTATGGGATAAGCACAATGAAGAAGTGGTGCATGATGTCACGCGTTTTGATCATCAACTAGGTACAGCCGATAAGGGTGAGTTCCGTCACTACATGATGAAAGAAATCTATGAGCAACCAGACGTGATTCGTCAGTGCTTAGAAGGTCGTGTGAGTGAAACTCGCTTACTTGAACAAGCCTTTGGCGTTAAAGCCAAAGAGGTTTTAGATCAAACTCAAGCTATTCAAATCATTGCCTGTGGTACCTCTTACCATGCAGGTATGGTGGCAAAATATTGGATTGAAAGCTTGGCCGGTATTCCTTGCCAAGTTGAAGTCGCCAGTGAGTATCGTTACCGCAAAACCGTGGCCTTGCCTAATAGCTTGTTCATTACTATTTCACAAAGTGGTGAAACTGCGGATACGCTCGCAGCACTGCGCAAAGCCAAAGACTTAGGTTTTACCGCTAGCTTAACCGTGTGCAATGTGCCCGGTTCATCATTGGTGCGTGAATCGGATCTGGCGATTATGACCAATGCAGGACCAGAAATCGGCGTAGCTTCCACCAAAGCTTTTACTTCTCAACTAACCGCACTAATGCTTTTGACTATAGCCCTTGGACGTCGTCATGGCATGGTGGATCAGGTTGAAGAGGAAATTATAAAAGACTTGGTGAAATTGCCTGAACTTGTAGAGAAAGCCATCGCTCTTGATGACAAGATTGAAAAAATGTCGCAAGCATTTGCGGAAAAGCATAATAGTTTATTCCTTGGTCGTGGCGCCATGTTCCCAATTGCCTTGGAAGGTTCGCTCAAGCTGAAAGAGATTTCTTACATTCATGCCGAGGCTTATCCCGCTGGCGAATTGAAACATGGCCCATTGGCACTGGTCGATAAAGATATGCCTATCGTCACTGTGGCGCCGCACAATGATCTTTTGGATAAGCTTAAATCCAACTTAGAAGAAGTCCGTGCCCGTGGCGGCGAGTTATTTGTCTTTGCCGATGAAAAATCCAAAGTGAAAGATGCGGATGGCTTAACCGTGCTAAATATGCCGTCGTGCAGTGATTTGATGGAACCGATTTTATACATCATTCCGCTTCAGCTGCTTAGTTATCATGTTGCAGTGTTAAAAGGGACGGACGTTGACCAGCCGCGGAACTTAGCTAAATCGGTTACGGTGGAGTAGAGAGGCTATTGCGCTAGGCCATACGGCGTTAAAAATCTTTCGCCGAGCTATTTGACCTCCCCTTATTAATGATTCGTGCGTTTCTCCAACCACTGGGAAAACGCTCAGATTCTATTTGTGATGGTGTCTAAGTTTCTTCATGAATCGCATATATTTCTGTGACGGGATTCGGCTTTGTGAATTGAAGTCATAAACTCTTATGCAGGTTGACTTATACTGCGCCCTTTTGACTTCTCGGAGCTTACCCATGTCCACTCATTCCTCTTCATCTCAAGCTGCGGATAATAAGCAGGCGAGCTTGAACAAGACGGCTTTGGTGGTTGATGACTCTAAGCTTGCTCGATACGTTCTCAGAGAAATGCTGCTGGAGCACCAGATTAAGGTTGAGACCGCTGAGAGTGCTGAAGAAGCCTTGGGAATCTTGAGTGCTTTAAAGCCTGATGTGATCTTTATGGATCATATGATGCCTGGAATGGATGGTTTTCAAGCAGTTCAAGTCATAAAAAGCGATCCGAGTACCGCAAAGATTCCCATTATGATGTACACCTCTAAAGATGAGGGTGTCTACATTAATCAAGCGCGAGCGTTAGGTGCTGTTGGCGTCTTGCCCAAAAAGCTAAAGCCAGTTCAGCTAGAAAAAGTCCTTCGCCAGTTAAGCTTGATACCGCAAAAAGTAAGTCAAACTGAGTCTGATTCAGCATCCGCAGCACTTGCAAAACAAGAGGCCTCTCGTGCTGCCGAGCAGCAAGCTCATATCATTGCTAATACGCAGCACAGTTTGGATGAGCTTGCCCGTAGTGCCAGTGAAGACTTAGAAAAAGACTCCATGCGAAAACTGTTTCGGCAGTTATTCATAGAGCAGCGAGATACGATCAAGCAGGATCTGCATTCACTATTACGAGAAATGGTTTCTCAGTTAGAGCCTACTGTAAGAGATCTTTCGAGTCGCAATGTATTTTGGCACAAGATTGTATTAGCTACGCTTTTATTCGTGGCCGCAGCATTTGTATTTTTTGACTCCGGTGAGCAACCACAAGACAATTTCGAGCCTCTAAAAGCGGTCATAGATAAGCAGTCCAAAGCAATTAGTGACTTAAAAGACGCCGTTGCTAGTACGTCAGTTCAGAACCTTGAACCTAATAATTCAGAATCATTAGTTGATATTCGAACGTTGGAATGGGCGTTAAACCAAAACAACCAAGTTGGTTATCAACAGACTTTGAATTCACCGGCCTATCAAAATTATTTGTCGGAAATGGTAGCGCAATTAAGTGATCAGGGATTTCAGGGATCGCTAGTGATTAAATTTCATGATGGCAATTTCTGTGAACGAAGCAATGCAGGAACACCCTCTTTATTAGACAGTACAGAGTCTGTACTGCAATGTGATACAAGCCCAGAGTATGCCATTGGCCAGTCGGTGGAATTCAAACAGCTAGATGATTTTGTAAGAAGGTTAGATGATCAATATGTGGCAATCTATCTCTCCGCCATTGAGATGGGAACTCAATATACGCTAGAAGATTATCCTGTTCCCTCAGCAAATGTGACCAGTAAAGAGTGGAATCGTATCGCTGCCAAGAATCGTCGCTTGGAATATGAGTTGATCCCCTAGTTATAAACATCCATGCGTCGCTACTTCCTCTCGGTTATACTGCCCGGTAAATAATGATCGATAGCCAGCCATGACTTCTAACACATCGCCAAAACATATCGCATTCTTTCGCCTTTCCGCCCTTGGGGATGTGGTGCTAGCCATTCCTATGATTCGTGCTATGCAGTCCGCATGGCCTGATTGCAAAATTACTTGGATTACCAGTTCCGCGGTTTATCCAATGCTTGAGGGTTTGCCAGGGGTGGAGTTTTTGGTCATTCCTAAGCCGCAAAAAATCAAAGACTATATGAGTCTGCGCAAGCTGTTTAAGCAGTATGAATTTGATGTGCTGATTGCCGCTCAGGCCAGTTTTCGCACGAACCTGATTTATCCCCATATCAATGCGAAACGTAAAATTGGTTTTGATAACGGTCGAGCCAAAGACTTGCATTCGTGGTTTGTGAAGGAACAGATTCCTTCTCGAGATGAGCATCTGGCAGAGGGCTTCATGGGGTTTGCGGATTATTTAGGTATTAACGTCCCTGCCAAAGCGGACTATGACTTTTTTCTCTATACCAATGAGGAAACTCAAACTTGGGCAAAAGCACAGCGTAAAAAGCCCAAGATGTTGGCTATTAACGCTGCAGCCAGCAAGGCCGAGCGCACTTGGAAAGCAGAACATTATGCGCAAGTCATTGATCAAGCCATTGAACGTTGGGATTGCCAAGTGGTATTAACCGGTGGGCCGGCGAAAAATGAATTGGATTTAGCCGCGGATATAGAATCGCTTTGTCAGCATCCAGTTGACAATATGGTGGGGAAAACCAAACACAAAGAAATCGTCGCATTATTAGGCGAGGCGGATGCCTTGATCGCTCCCGATACCGGGCCTACTCACATTGCGGTTGCCATGGGCACGCCAGTCATTGGGCTCTATGCCGTTGCCCGTTCCGGTTTATCCGGCCCCTATCAAGAACCTTCTTATACCATTGATAAATACCCAGAGGCGGTTGGAAAATATCTAGGCAAGCCATTCTCCGAGGCGAAATGGCATGAGCGAGTACACCATCAAGATGCTATGGACCTAATTACTGAGCAAGATGTAGTTGATCGGTTATCGAACATTTTTTAACAGAAGCTGCATAGCTTTTATGATAGTTTTCACAACCCTTAAAACTGTAGAAAATTGGAGAAATATTCTATGAATTACAAAGGACTTATCGTAACCATTACTTCGTTAATGTTGATTGCCTGTGGCTCTGAATCTGAAGATGCTACCTTTTTGGAGGGTACATGGAAGCCCGATTATTGTTACGACTCCAGTGCAGACGGGCAGTACTATGCAAACACCACATTTACGTTTTCGGGATCAAGGTTATATACGTTGAGTACCACTTATAGCTCTTCGGGATGCGAAGATCAGTTCAAGATATCTGAGTTCAGAACCACGAATACTTTTAAAATCTTGGAAAATGTCGCGTTGGGCACAGGTGAAAACGTAACCAAGTTAGAAATATCTATTAGTTCAGCGGACTTTGTGGCCTTAAATGCGGATGGCGTTGCTAGAGCCAATACTAGGGAAACTTGTGATAGATCGGATTGGGTCGCTGGTGAGAGTCAGAGCGTGCTCGATTGTTTTTTTCCAACGGCTGACGATCGTATAACAAAGCAAATCGCCTATATAGACGATAACAATGAGCTATTTTTGGGGCTAGTTCCGGAAGGTGAAGATTACCCAACAGAGCTGGATTATGACGAGCCTCATATCAAGAAATAACAGTGCTACTCGATTTTAGGCCTCAAGACGAGGCCTAAAAAATGGATCAATGCTTCTGCGGCGGCGCCTCAAAAATACGAATGGGCTGTTCTCCCTCATCACGAACAGCCTTGCCTTCAGGGGTGACTCGTGTCTTCAGTTCTTCAGGTGTTTCCACCTCATCTTTCATTACATCCACGTAACCGCAGGCCACGCATTCACGGGTTTGCTTACCGTCTTCATTGATGAACATTACTAGCTTGTCCATTTCAGAGCATTTTGGGCAAACGGCACCGGCGATAAAACGTTTTTGAGCCTTAAACATGGCGGCCTCTCTTAATGGTCATTAGCCGCCATTATAGCGGTTTGCGTACTCGGATAAAAATCCAGTGACAATAATGCTTTATGAATAGAAGCGTTTCCGAAGCAGCTTCAGGTGCAATAGCACATTAGGCTGCCTTAATGCCAGAGTGGCGCAGTAGTGGCTCCACACTCGGCTCCCGTCCGCGGAAGTTTTCAAACAACACAGACGCTTCGTCTTCACCACCACGGCTTAGGATTTCATTGAAGAAGCTCTTACCGGTTTCCTGGTTAAAGATGCCTTCATCTTCAAAGCGGCTGTAGGCATCGGCACTGAGTACTTCAGCCCATTTGTAGCTGTAATAACCCGCTGCGTAGCCACCGGCAAAGATATGTCCAAAGCCATGCTGGAAGCGATTAAATTCAGGGGGTTGCATCACGGCCACCTGTTGGCGCACTTCATTCAAAGTATCTTGAATGGCCGTTGGCGCGTCTGGGTTAAATTCCATATGGATACGGAAATCAAATAGACTGAACTCAAGCTGACGTACCATCATCATAGCGCTTTGGAAGTGCTTAGCAGCCAGCATTTTATCGAGCATGTCCTGTGGTAAAGGCTCACCAGTGTCCACATGACCACTGATGAACGCCAAGGCTTCGGGTTCCCAGCACCAGTTTTCCATAAACTGACTTGGGAGTTCTACGGCATCCCATGCCACACCATTGATACCGCTCACCGCTGCGGTGTCTACTTGTGTCAGCATGTGATGGATACCGTGGCCAAATTCATGGAACAAGGTTTCCACTTCATCATGGGTTAAGAGCGCTGGCTTATCTCCAACGGGAGGTGTGAAGTTACAGACCAAATAGGCCACTGGAATTTGCAATTCTCCATCAGCTTTTACGCGCCGTACACGGCACTCATCCATCCAAGCGCCACCGCGTTTTTTCGCGCGAGCATATAAATCCAAATAGAACTGAGCAATGGTCTTGCCGTCTTTCTTAATGCTGTAAAGGGTCACGTCTGGGTGATACACCTCTGCATCTTCAACCGCTTCCACATCCACATTAAACAGTCGACGAACCACCTCAAATAGACCGTTAAGTACTTTTGGCGCAGGGAAGTATGGGCGTATATCTTCTTGGCTAATGTTGTAGCGAGCTTGTTTCAGCTTCTCACCGTAATAAGGCACATCCCAAGGATTGAGTTCGGTTGCACCGCATTCGTCTTTGGCGAAGGCTTCTAATTCAGCAAATTCTTGCTTGGCTTGGTTATGTGATTTGCTGGCCAAATCGTTCAAGAAACCCATGACCTGTTGTGGGCTTTCTGCCATTTTATCGGCCAGTGATAGGTGCGCGTAGCTTTCGTAGCCCAGTAGCTGCGCCAGCTCATGACGCAAGGCAAGAATCTCATCCATGATGGCGCTATTGTCGTATTCACCTGCGTTGGGGCCTTGATCCGATGCACGGGTATTGAAGGCTGTGTACAGCTCTTTGCGTAAGTCTTGATTATCGCAGTACGTCATCACAGGCAAATAACATGGAATATCTAGGGTCAGTAAGTAGCCCTCTTTGTCTGCTTGCTTGGCCGCTTCGGCGAAACCTTCAAGTGCTGACTCGGGCACGCCAGTCAGCTTTTTCACGTCGGTAATCACTTTCTGCCATGTGTTGGTGGCATCTAACAGGTTCTCACCAAACTTACTGGATAATTCGCTCAAGCGTGATTGGATTTCACCAAAGCGTTGCTTTTTATCATCCGCTAAATCCACACCACCCAAGTGAAAATCCCGTAGAGCGTTATCAATGGTTTTCTTCTGGGCTTTGTTAAGCTTGGAATATTCAGCGCTATCTTTGATGGCTTGGTAAGCTTGCTGCAGACCTTTATTCTGACCGACCTTGGTTTGATATTCAGATAGTTTGGGCAGACATGCATTGTAGGCTTCACGCAACTCGTCGTTATTCATGACACTATTTAGGTGACCCACTGGACTCCATGCTTTGCCTAGCACATCGTCAAGTTCTTCCATGCGAGCAACAACGTTGCCATAGTTGAATTCTGATTGTGCGCAGATTTCATCAATGGCTTTTAGGTTGTGTTCTAGATGGGCAGTGATTGCGGGCTCAATGTCACTTACAGTAATTTCAGAGAAATTTGGTAAGGCGGCAGGTTTGCGTAACGTATTAGTCATAAGCAACTCGTTGTTCAAATGCGCAAAGACAAACGCATAAGCTAATAGAATAGTAAGGATGTTAGCTTGTAAGCTTGGGGTGAAACCAGTAATTTCAAGCTATAGCGATGATATAAAAAGGTAATGATATGGGTGTTCGTTCTTTCAAGGGTCATACGCCAAAACTCGGTGAAACGGTTTTTGTGGATCCCACATCAACAATAATAGGCGATGTTGAGATAGGAGATGATTGCTCTGTCTGGCCCAATGCGGTGATTCGTGGTGATATGCATAAAATTAGGATTGGTCATCGTACCTCAATACAGGATGGTTCGGTATTGCATATAACTCATGCCAGTGATTACAACCCAGGTGGTTATCCGCTGATTATCGGCAACGAAGTGACCATAGGTCATATGGCTATGTTGCATGGTTGCACTATCGGCTCGCAGGTTTTAATTGGTATGCAATCTATGGTTATGGATGGGGCAGTGATTGAGGATCAAGTGGTTCTTGGGGCAGGCGCTTTGGTACCGCCAAATAAAACTCTCGAGTCAGGTTATCTATACGTGGGCAGACCAGCCAAAAAAGCCCGTGCTTTGACAGACAAAGAGCTGGCGTATTTCTCTTATACAGCGGGTAATTACGTCAAACTAAAAAATGAGCATATAGCCGAAGGCTATAAATAATCGATTCAGAAACATGTGTAGAACGGACATCGTTCACAATTTAAACAATTGATTAACGACTAAGACTTTCAAAGGATGTTACTCAAGCAGCAAGTAGCATAACATGAAAGAAAAACGTTCAAGGAAGAACCGTGACTAACGCAGCACCCGCCCTCATTCTTTTTTTTTTATTGTTGATTGTTCCAACCTGGTTGTTGGCACAAACAGCTATTCCCCCTTTGTCTCTAGCGAAATCATTCAAGGCTGAATCCTTTTCAGGTACCTACTGGCTTAGTGAAAAGCTGGATGGTATGCGCTGCTTTTGGGATGGTTCTCAATTATTGAGTCGATCCGGTCAGATCATTCATGCTCCCGAGTATTTTACGATGGGATTACCGGACGAGCCATTGGATGGCGAGCTTTGGATCGGTCGTGGTCAATATCAGGCGTTGATGAGAGTCGTTCTAGATGAAGAACCGAATGATGCGCAGTGGCGCCAAGTTAGTTTTCAAGTATTTGATTTACCACTACAACAAGACGAGCCATTTGAATCACGTCAGTCGATATTGCAAAACCTGATTAAAAATTTGGACATAGATCATGTTCAGTGGGTGCAGCAAGAAAAAGTAACTGATTTAGCGGCGATCGAATCACGCCTTGATGCCCTTACAGAGCAAGGCGCTGAAGGTGTGATGTTGCGCCCCGCAGGCAGCTCTTATTTGGTCGGTCGCAGTAATATGTTGCTCAAGTATAAGCGTCGTCAAGATGCAGAAGCTAAAGTCATCGCGTATCAAGCAGGACAGGGAAAATATGACGGCAGTGTGGGGGCCATCTGGGTTGAAAAGCCGGACGGAACACTGTTTAAAATTGGGACGGGTTTTAGTGATGAAGAGCGTGACAATCCGCCACCCATCGGCAGCACCATCACTTATACCTATCAGGGCTATACCGAACGAGGTTTACCAAGGTTTGCCAGCTTCGAACGAATTCGCCAAGACGATAAATAAAAAAGCATGAACGTTGAATCGCTCATGCTTTGTGTTTCTACTTCATTATTTTATTGATTAATAGGAAAGCGCCCAATCAATACCCGCTGCCTTACCTAAGCAAGGCCACTCCTGCCAGATCGAAGTGGTATTGCCTTGTTCCTCTTCCACATATTGTTTGAATTGCTGACTATCGTAATTTTGCTCAGCGGGCATCATTTGATTAACGGTTTGGTGTACTTTTTCATCTAACTCGTTAGCAAGCTCTTCACCTACGAGTTGATGTGCAACCACATTGGCTAATGTCATGTCCCACGGAATGAGCGGCATTCCCACTCTTGCAATATAGCGATCGTTCACCTCTTCAAATAATCGATGAGCTAAATAGGCTTCATCCATTAATGCCATCAACCCAATGTGATCATTAGGCAATTTAGGTGGCTTGATGAAATACTCTTCCGCAATTCTTAAAAAAGGAAAAACGTGCTCTTCGATACCTGCTTTGATGGAAGCCTGTTTGAGAGAATCCAAAAAGTCAGGCACATGGTGAATGTATTCCATGGCAAACTTTTTTAAAGACTCTAACTCATTTTCCTTAGTGATTTTTAAGCGATTTGGAAAATTGCTTATGTGAGATTTCAAATGTCGTTCTAGGCAGTGAGTTTTCTCTTCATGAAAAAACGCCTGACTAATACATTGACGTAATGTACTGACCCGCATGTTTACTCCTTGTTCATTCATGCTCTGTTGAGCTTAAACAGACATCACCATGGGGCATGTGCTAATCGGCGTTTTTTCATTGTGCCCGCCTCAATTATCAATAGAGTGGGGTCAGTGCTTGTGATTAGCAACAGCGTTGTAGTTTTCCGTTTGCAAATGAATGGATATTTTATTCGTTATTTTGCACACATATATATCGGACTTTAGATATGTATGTTCCCTTCGCGCTCGTCTAAGTTACGAGAATCTTGAGCGGTAAACAATCACTTACCTAACATTTTTTTAGACAAAAAAAGGATAAAAAGTTCGGGGCAGTGGCATTTTTATTTTTAGAATTATTTGACCCTTAAAGCTTAGTTCAAATATCGAATATCACAACATTACTGACTTATTGTTCAAATTTTTGAGACTCTACTTGTTTCATCCTGCCTGGTAGCTTCAATACTAGCCACATTGCACGACCTATCAAGAACGAATACATCGCAAGCCATAGTCCAGTAATGCCAGGTACAAAGTACTGAATTGGAAGAAATAAAGTGAATAGACTAATAATGACACTGTCGCGCATAGAGCGGGCATCAGCAAGACCAACGTATATACCATCAAGCCAATAACTGGCGAATCCTGCAAGAGGCAGGAAGATGAGCCACCACTTCAATTCGATAAGCAGCGCGAGTACGGGTTCTTGACTGGTGAGCAATGATAAAATGAAGGTATGAAAAATTATCAGTAATAACGTGAATACAATAGCTGTGATAAAGGACCAAAAACCACTAACTTGAGTAATTACTTTAATTTCTTTACTTGCTTTTCGAGCATAAGCTTTACCTACTAATGACTCCGAAGCCAAGGCAAAGCCATCAAGCGCGTTGCTCATAAACAGAAGCAAATTAATTATGATGGCATTTGCGCTCAGTGTTACGGCACTCATTTGTGCGCCCTGTGCCATAAAAAAAGCAAAGGTAAAGAGTAAGAAAAAAGTGCGCAAAAAGAGTTGAAAGTTGAGACGAAAAAACGTTTTGAAATGAAACTTCAAAGCGCCGATATTAATACCTTTGAACAAATTTAATTTCAGTAAAATAATGGCTAATAAACACTGTATGCTTTCTGCTATGTTTGTTGCCCATGCAATTCCATTACTATTCATCTCTAAATGGTAAACAAAATAGTAATTCAACAAGCCATTAATAACGTTCGCCGAAAATAACAATAATAAAAGAACGTGGTTGCGTCCCTGGCCAATGAAGTAGCCTAGTAGCGCGTAATTTAATAGCGTCACGGGTGCAAAATAAAAACGAATTTGCAAATAGTCGTGAGCAAGAGGTGTCACCTCAGGGACACCATCTACTAACCAAAGCATAAAAGGTATTAGCCAGTGGCCGATAAGGATAATCGAGAAGCCTACTGCTAAAGCAATCAAATACGCATTGTGCATGATAGCCACTAACGTATTCTGCTTATCATGATTTTGCGCTACTAAAGCGGTTGTGCCCATGCGTAGGAAAGAAAAGCTCCAGAATACAAACGTGAATAAACTAGAGCCCATGGCCACCGCTGCTAAATATCGACTATCGTCAAGGTGACCTAAAATGGCGGTATCCACTAACCCCAAAAGTGGTACCGATATGTTGCTGAGCATGATGGGGATGGCGAGCTGCCAAATTCGTCGATGTGTTGACTGAGAAGTAGTGGATTCGATGGTTGCCACAATGAGTCCAGAGTGCTTTGATATAGGGATTACGCAAAGGAGCTCATTATGCGGTACTTAACTTATCTTGTCTTGTTCACTTTAGTGGCGTGCTCGCAGCCGATGCCCGAGAGTTACCAGCCGTTGCCTAAAGCGGTTGAGATTCTCGATTTCTCTTTGACCAATCAAGATAGTGAAACGGTAACGAAAGAGGATTTTATAGGGCAATGGAGTCTTGTCTTTTTTGGCTTTACCTATTGTCCGGATGTCTGCCCTACTACTTTGGCCGAAATGAACCGGATTGCCAAAAATGTGGAGAAAGATAATTTCCAAGTAGTGATGATCAGCGTAGACCCTGAACGGGATACACCTAAGCAGTTAAAATCTTATTTAGAATACTTCAATCCAAAATTCCAAGGTTGGACTGGGGCGCTTAATGAAATTGAACAACTTAGCCGACAGCTACATGTGTTTTTTCAAAAACAGCCCCATGGCGATAGCTATTTAATGGACCATAGTTCGCAGATTATTCTGGTTAATCCGCAAGGTGAGTATCAAGGCTTCATTACAGAACCCTTTGATACTCAGAAGGTAAGTGATTTTATAAATCAGCTCTAAGGGCACCTCTAATAAGTCACTTTAAGCTCTGGCCTTGATCGTGTTCAAGATCACGGCGTGGTATTGAAGGTCTAACGGGTTAAATCGAAATAGCACCCTTAAGCATTTCGTTTGCTGAGTTGAAAAGCGCTTTGGCTGATTAAAAAGATGATGGCGCTGGCGAGCACCACACTCGGCCCTGCTGGCGTATCCCATTGATAAGAAAGGCCAAGGCCTAATGCCACTGAAATCATACTCAATATCGTCGCAATAAAGGCCATTTGCTGCGGGTGTCGACTAAAGGGGCGTGCCGCTGCTGCGGGAATAATCAGTAGGGCTGTGATCAAGAGTACACCAACCAGCTTCATGGCTCCGGCGATGACAATGGCCAATAGCACCATAAACATTAAACGCAGACGGGCTACGTTGTAGCCTTCTACCTCTGCCAGTTCTTCCGACACACTGGCAGCTAATAAACCGCGCCACATTTTGATGATGGCAGCTAACACCAAAGCGCTGCCAATCGCCAGACTGTATAAATCTTGGCGACTGACGGCTAACAAATCACCAAACAAATACGAGTTTAGATCGATGCGCACATTATCCACCATGCTTAACGTCACCAGACCGGCCGCCAATGTGGTGTGAGCCATTAGCCCCAACAAAGTATCGCTGGGGATTAATTGTTGTCTTTGCAGGTTAGCGAGTAATACAGCAATAAAGATGGCACATAGAATGATGGCAATGTTGAGCTGCACATCCATGAGAAAACCAAGGGTGACCCCTAATAGCGCACTATGAGCTAGGGTATCGCCAAAATAGGCCATGCGTCGCCAAACAATAAAGGAACCCAGGGGACCACTCATTAGGCTTAATAACCAGCCAGCGAGAAGTGCATCTAATAACCACAGCATTAGTGTTTCTCCTCGGTATTGCCATTGAGGCCATGGCTGCAATGGGCATCATGGGTGTGATCATGATGGTGAGTATAAGGGGCCAGGTGAGCGGGCATCGCGCGACCAAATAATTCTAAGTAGCTTGGATCTTGCTGTATGGTTTGCGGGTGTCCTTCGCAACAGACATGGCCATTAAGGCAAATCACTTTGTCGGTATTGGCCATCACTAGGTGTAAATCATGGCTGACCATAAGCACACCACAATCTAATTCCTCGCGTAAATTGTGAATTAAATGGTAAAGCTCAGACTGACCGCTTACATCCAAGCCTTGAACAGGCTCATCGAGAACCAGAAGTTCTGGTTTGCACAATAGCGCTCTGGCGAGCAGAGTGCGTTGCAGCTCACCACCAGACAAACGCTGCATTGGTGTCTTTAGTAAGTGGTCGATTTTGAGGCGGTGAACTACGTGTTGCAGCTGACTTTTTTCATAGCTCTTTGCTAACTTTAAAAAGTCTTTCACCGTCAATGGTAGTGTTTCCGGCAAACTGAGTTTTTGCGGCATATAGCCGATGCGAATGTTGGCTATCGCCTGACGCGAGCCTGAGCTTGGCGCCAATAGACCCAAGGCAATTTTGAGCAATGTGCTTTTACCTGCACCATTGGGGCCGATGAGGGTAACGATTTCTCCTCGCTTAATCGTGAGATCGATATTTTCAAGGATGGTGCGCCCTTGGCGAACGAATGCCAGATTGCGCATTTGAATGAGCATGCAATACTTCCAGATAAAAGCGTCGAGATTGGAAATAGGATACCATATGGCGCCGGAAAATTTGATGTGAGCTGTTATGTATAGAGTGTTTTTTGTTGTATTGCTTTTAATTGTATCGCAGACGGCCTCGCTGGCGGTCAATGCTGAAGAAAAATCAAACAAAACGATTATGGTGAGTTTGCATCCACTGGCCCTATTGGTGAAATCGGCGTGGCCAGAGGTCAATGTGGTTGCCTTAATGTCGCCGAATCAGTCTCCCCATGACTTTAGTTTGAAGCCTAGTGACATACAGCGTATTTCCGATGCGGATGGTATTGTTTGGAGTGGTAAGGACTTTGAGCCCTACTTAAGCGATATTGTGCAAGGCAAATCGCATCTCGATTTATCCACAACCTTGGACTTCCACCACCACGATGAGCACTTCCACGACCATCATGATGAAGAGTCAGCCACAGTGCACGATCCTCACTTTTGGTTAAATCCTTTGGCCATTGAGCCCATTCTCAATGCTATTGCAGATCGCTTTCAATTGTCCCATGGCGCTCAGTTTCGCAATCAATATCAGCAGTGGTTGGCGAAAGCGCGAAACACCTTGGCGGATAAAGCGGATGTCGGGTTCGTAAGTTTTCATGATGCCTTTGTTGATTGGAATGAATATTTCGAACTTAAGCAGTTAGAAAAAGTAACAATTAACCCAGAACAACCTGTTGGAACTCGCCACATATTAGAAGTACGTAAAATCCTTGCTTCGGGTGAAGCGGCCTGTTTATTTGTGGAGCCACAGTTCAAAGTACGCTTGGTGGAGCGTTTAACCCAAGGATTGGAGGTTAAACAGGTTAATATTGATCCGATAGCTTCAGAATTTCAGGTCAAAAATGCCAATTTTTTGCAATATTATGATCAATTGTTAGACCGATTTATTACTTGCTTTAACCATAACTGATTGATTTATTTAGTCTTTTTATAAATATGGCGCGCTAGTTGATTGTCACCTAGTCGTCATACTCACTTGCCAGACTGGCATGCACTGTTTAGTCTGAAACGCAATGGAATAGAAAGGCTTGCCATGAATAGCAGCATACAGCCGCCCAGTACTTCTGCCGGACAGACGCAAGTACTGTTGAACCGCTATCAATGGGTTCGCGGACAAAGCGAAGCGCTCATTTCTCCTTTAAGCATTGAAGATTGTAATCTTCAAGCGGCTGCCTTCGTCAGTCCTGCAAAATGGCATTTGGCCCATACAACATGGTTCTTTGAAACCTTTATATTGCTCCAGCATCGTCATGATTACCAAGTGTATGACGAGCATTTTCAATACTTATTCAATAGTTATTACAATGGTATTGGTGAGCAGTTCTCTCGGCCTAATCGACATTTACTGTCCCGTCCGACATTAGATCAAATCCAGCATTATCGAGCCGATATAGATGATCAAATGTGTTCCCTGATCACTGAAGGGATCAGCAATGAGGTTGCCCAATTAATCGAGTTAGGCTTGAACCACGAACAGCAGCATCAGGAGTTGTTGCTCATGGATATCAAATACTGTCTTTTTCAAAACCCTCTTTACCCTGCTTATGATGCAGAATTAAAAACCGATAGCATTGCTCCCCTGCGCCCATTAGAAATGCTCGAGTATGATGAGCAGGTGGTGAGTATCGGTCGTGAAGGGACTTTTGATTTTTGCTTTGATAATGAAACTCCAAAGCACAAAACCTTGCTGACACCGTTTGCGCTTGCCAACCGTTTAGTTAGTAATGCCGAATATTTGCAGTTTATTTCGGATGGTGGCTATGACAATCCATTGCTGTGGTTGAGTGATGGTTGGTCATGGCGGCAACAACAAAAATGCAGTGCTCCGTATTATTGGTTAAAGCGCGATGGTCGATGGTTTGAATATACGCTGGCGGGTTTGCAGCCTTTGAATCCAAACCAACCCCTGTGCCACATCAATTATTACGAGGCGCAAGCGTTTGCTACTTGGAGTGGCAAACGCCTACCCACAGAGTTTGAATGGGAGTGGGTGGCTAATAAAGAAATTGAAATGCCTAAAAATGAACGCTTACATCCCCATTACTCTGTAGATAATGATTTTTTCCATCAAGTGTGGCAATGGACACAGAGTGCGTATCAAGCCTATCCCGGTTACAAACCTGCTGCCGGTGCCGTGGGTGAATACAACGGTAAGTTCATGACCAACCAATATGTATTAAAAGGCGGCTGTGCATTAACTCCGGAAGGTCATGTGCGCACCACGTATCGGAACTTTTTCTATCCCCAAGATTTTTGGCCAATGACAGGAATTCGTTTGGCAGAAGATCGCTAATCGCAAGGCGAATGCAGCAAAGGAGCGTTCAATGGCAACAGCGGAAGGTGTGTTCTTTTACGATTACAATATTGAAGAACAAGATCAGCAGGCAGAAATCTTATCGGGTTTACAAGCTAGTCCGAAGCGGATTTCACCAAAGTACTTTTACGATCAAACTGGCTCAGTTCTATTTGAAACGATCACCACTTTGCCAGAATACTATCCAACTCGCTGCGAAATAGAGATCCTTAGAGAGAATCAAACCAGTATCCTTGAAGCCACGGGTGACGACTGCGTATTAATTGAATACGGCTCCGGTGCTAGTACGAAAATTCGGTTATTGTTAGATGCAATAAAGCCGAAGGCTTACGTGCCTTTGGATATCAGTCGAGACTTTTTATACGACAGCGCCATCGCTTTACGTCGAGATTTCCCTTGGCTAGAAATTCACGCTACTTGTTTAGATTATCGTAAACCAGCCACTTTACCGGATAGTTTGAAGCATTATAAAAATAAAGTGGCTTATTTTCCGGGGTCCAGTTTGGGAAATTTTGCTCCCAAAGAGCAAGCAGATTTTTTAAGTAGTGTTCGACAAACCATAGGCGACCATGGCTCACTTCTAATTGGCTTAGACATGGTTAAAGCTGAGCCCGTGCTGCATCAAGCGTACAACGATCACCAAGGCGTCACCGCTAAGTTCAATAGTAATATATTGAACCATATCAATGACATTACTGGCGCCCGCCTCAATCCTGATCATTTTTCCCACTTAGCGTTTTTTAATAGTGAACAAAGTCGCATTGAAATGCACTTAGTGAGTCAGTTGGATCAAGTTGCCTCGTTGGGCGGTGAGCGGATTCACTTTAAACAAGGCGAGCATATTGTCACTGAATACAGTTACAAATTTGAGCTAGATAAATTTATTGCCTTTGCAAAACAGCACGATTTTGAATGCCAGCAGGTATGGCAAGATGCAAACAGTTATTTTTCATTGTTTTACTTAAAGGCTTGTTAATAGAGATTAAAGCCATGCTTGATGCTCTATCAGCGAGACAGAGTATCAAGCATGTGTTGCAGTCGAGTGCCAATTTCTTTTGGATCTTTCACTACCTCCATACCGGCTTGTTGCTGTATTTGTCTCGATTCGATGCGCGATAAGTAGAAGCGCAAGCATGCGAGTAACAGAAAATGATCTAAGTAACCTCTCTCATTATCTTGCAATGGGCGCACTTGTTCATATCCCTTTTGCAGTGCGATTCGTTTTGCATGGTCAAATCCGTCCTCATCATCACGACACCAGGCTAACTGTGTGATTGCTAGATCATAAACCCAGTAGTCGTCCCCCCCTGCGTAAAAGTCGATGACACCAATCACTTCATCTTGATCATTGAATAAGCAGTTATCGTTAAACAAATCACCATGAATAAAACCATGGGGTAAGTCCGATTGATGCCACCGCGAGAAAAAGCCTTGCAGTTGTGACATGGCTTTTTCTGCTAAAGCACGTTCTTCTGACTTAAAAAGCAAGTGGTCATCATTGAGTCTTGCTTGAATCCAATCAGAGCCTCTTGGGTTGGCATGCTGTTTTGGAAAAGATCGAGCCGCTAAATGAATCCGCGCCAGTTCCTCGCCAATGCGCTCACAATGAATTGCTTGAAGAACCTCGACGTGATGACCATTAAGGCATTCGAATAACGCGCCAGGTTTTCCTTGCCATGAGAAAAGATATTCGCCATCGCTTTGAGCAATGGGATCAGGCAAGTGACATCCATTGATTTTTAAATGGTGTAATAGTGGCAGAAAATATTGCAGCTCTATCGTACTGAGGTTTTCAAAAATGGTGAGAAAAAAGTATCGACCATCTTTTAACAGTACCTTGTAATTGGTGTTTTCAATGCCTGCACTGACACCCTCAAAGCTCTTTAAGTTACCAAGATCATAGGTCGACAGCAGCATAGCGATATCTTGCTGCGAAAGCTGAGTATAAACCGCCATAATTAAATCAAAATTACCAAGTAAAAATTAACCAACTTGGCGGAACCACGTTTGATTTATTCTGGCGTTTGTATTCATCGGTTTCAACGCCATCAGGGATCAGGTAGTAAGGCTGGCCTACTTTAGGAACCACTTTGATTTCTTGTAGCTCGCCATTAACGCGATACTCATAAAAGGTTTTATCTTCGCTATGACGAATCACAACGCTTGGCTCGGATGGGTCATTGGCCATAACAGAGTGACTGAATAAACTGGCTAGTAATAAACAACAAGTGAAGAGGGTTTTCATGATAAGCTTCGCCTTAAATTCCAAAGTCTCATTGTAAGGCCTAAGGCCGATAAAAGAATAGACCTATGACCCAGAAGTCCAGTCCTGTAGACAACGATCCAGCCCATAAAGTCATTTTAGTGGATGGTTCATCCTATTTGTTCCGCGCGTTTCACGCCCTACCACCGCTTACCAATAGTAAGGGGAATCCTACTGGAGCGGTGAAAGGTGTGATCAATATGATTCGCAGTCTTAAAAAAGGCTACCCAGATAGCAAAATCATTGTCGTATTTGATGCCAAGGGTAAAACGTTCCGTAACGATATATACCCTGAGTACAAAGCTCATCGCCCTCCTATGCCAGACGATCTGCGCGTCCAAATTCAGCCGATTCACGACATCATCAAAGCCATGGGTCTTCCATTGCTGGTGATTGATAACGTCGAAGCGGATGATGTCATAGGCACGCTTGCCCACGAAGCCACTGATCAAGGCATCGAAACTCTGGTAAGTACAGGTGATAAGGACATGGCGCAGCTGGTGAGCGAGCATGTTCAGCTCATCAATACCATGAATAACGAGCAGTTAGATGTGGACGGCGTACAAGCCAAGTTTGGTGTACCACCTGAGCACATAGTGGATTACTTGGCACTCATGGGTGACAAGGTGGATAACATTCCTGGAGTGCCTAAGGTGGGTGAAAAAACCGCTAAGGCACTGATTGCAGGGTTAGGCTCTTTAGAAGATGTCTATAGTCGCTTAGATGACGTGGCGACGTTGGATTTCCGTGGCGCTAAATCCATGAAAGCCAAATTAGAAGAGCACAAAGAGCAAGCGTTTTTGTCGAAAGAGCTGGCTACGATCAAAACTGATGTGGAACTTGAGTGGGGCTTGGGCGATATCAAAATTGATGAGCCCGACAATAAAAAACTGTTAGAGCTTTACCAAGAGTGCGAGTTTAAGACTTGGATTAAAGAGTTATCCACAGGTGAGGTGGAGGAGCCAAAGCAACAGCAACTGCCTGTGGATAGAAGTTTATACACCAACTTATCCACAGAAGAAGCTTTACAAGAATGGTTGGATAAACTGGATAAGGCTGAGCTCTATGCCATCGATACTGAGACGACCTCTTTAAAATATATGGAAGCAGAAATCGTCGGTATCAGTTTGGCCGTGGCACCGAACGAAGCCTGCTATATACCATTGGCTCATGATTATGCTGGGGCTCCTGAGCAACTTGATCGGGATTGGGTTCTACAGAAAATGAAGCCCTTGTTAGAAGATGAGACACCGAAAAAAGTCGGTCAAAATCTTAAGTACGATGCTCATGTTTTGAAAAATTATGACATCGAATTAAACGGCATCGCCCACGATACCATGCTGGAAAGCTACGTGCTTAACAGTACAGCGAGTAAGCACAATATGGACGATCTAGCCAAGCACTATCTTGGTCATGAATGCATTGATTTTGAGAGCATTGCTGGCAAGGGCGCGAAGCAACTAACCTTTAATCAAATTCCAGTCGAGCAAGCGGGAGAATATGCAGCAGAAGATGCCGATATCACTTTGCGCTTACACCAAGTGCTTTGGCCGCAATTAGAAGCGGATGAGTCATTGCTCACATTGTACAAGAAGGTTGAATTGCCTCTAGTGCAAGTGCTTACTAACATGGAGTATGTTGGAGCGTCAGTGAATGCTGACAAACTGCATCAGCAAAGCTCCGAGATCGAACAGCGCCTACAAGAACTGGAACGCAAAGCCCATGACATTGCTGGCGAGGTTTTCAATCTTGGCTCTACCAAGCAATTGCAGGCTATTTTCTTCGAGAAATTAGAGCTGCCTGTGATCAAGAAAACACCCAAAGGTCAGCCTTCTACGGCAGAAGAAGTCCTAGTCGAATTGAGCCATGATTACGAGTTACCCAAAGTGATTTTGGAGCATCGTGGCTTAGCCAAACTGAAGAATACGTACACCGATAAATTGCCATTGATGATCAACTCAAAAAGCCAGCGAGTGCATACCTCGTATCATCAAGCCGTGACGGCAACGGGACGCTTATCGTCCAGTGACCCTAACCTACAAAACATCCCCATTCGCAATGAAGAAGGCCGAAAAATCCGCCAAGCTTTTGAAGCACCAGAGGGCTATACCTTGGTTGCAGCGGACTACAGTCAGATCGAATTACGCATTATGGCCCACTTGTCAGGGGATAAAGGATTGCTGGATGCGTTCAAAAATGGAAAAGATATCCACAGGGCCACTGCCGCAGAAATCATGGAGGTAGACGAGGCGGATGTGGATAACGAGCAGCGTCGTCGAGCCAAAGCAGTTAACTTTGGTTTGATTTATGGCATGAGTGCCTTTGGCTTAGCTCGACAGCTAGGAATAGGTCGCTCAGAAGCACAGGAATACATTGATAAATACTTTGATCGCTATCCAGGTGTGAAAAAATACATGGAAAGCACCCGCGAGTTGGCAGCAAAACAGGGTTATGTAGAAACCCTATTTGGTCGGCGTTTGTATTTGCCAGAGATTAATAGTCGAAATGGGATGCGTCGCCAAGCAGCCGAACGCACAGCGATTAACGCGCCAATGCAAGGCACAGCTGCGGATATTATTAAGCGCGCCATGATTAAGATGCATCAGTGGATACAAGAAAGCGCTCATGATGTACATATGATCATGCAAGTTCACGATGAACTTATCTTCGAAGTACCAGATGGACAGCTGGATGCTGTTAGTGCCGAGATAAAATCCATCATGGAGGCTGCCGCTGATCTCGACGTGCCCCTGCTGGTGGATGTGGGTCACGGCGACAACTGGCAGCAAGCCCACTAGGCACTTCATAAACGCCATACATTCCTTTCTGTTTTTAGAAAAGACTATCGCTTTGCCTAAACGGGCAGAGCGGAGTATCCTTGCGCGCTTTTTTCCAAGGTCACAGAGGGGAGTCGCCATGGGTAACGCAGATCTAGTTTTTCAGAGCTTTGGTCGCAGTTGCAATAACCCAGCGTTTTTCGAAGATTTCTACGACAACTTCATGTCTAAATCCGATCAAATCCGCGCCATGTTTAAACAGACTAACATGGAAGCCCAACGTGGTTTGTTGCGCGGGGGTATTATGTGGCTCGTGATGCACGCGCGGGGTATGCCAGACAATAAGATTCGAGCGCTGGGTGAAAGCCATAGTCGCAAGCACATGAACATTCACCCAAGCCACTATAACGATTGGGTGGATGCACTAATGGCTACCTTGCACAAGCACGATCCCGAGTTCAATGACCATATGGAAAGCGTTTGGCGAGAGACTATTCGCCCAAGTATTGACCTTATTAAGAGCATGTACGATCAATAAATAGCAGGCACAAAAAAAGCCTGGTCGCCATTGGGGGAGAACGACCAGGCTAGAAAGACCTTCAGGTTCTTGGGGAAAACCTGAAGGATGCGGTAACATATCTCATGTCGTACCAGAGCGAGTACTAGGGCCACAACAAACCCCAGCACTCTCTTGCAGAATAGAACGGCATTCCACAAAATCCAGTAAACTGGTCAAAAATACATCAAATATTGCCATTTTATAAGGCTTATCGAGTTAGCGCTCACTGATTTCAACCTAAATGCTTAGACTCCGTTACGATCATGAAACGCCCGTGCACGGCTCGTTTATTGACAAAGGAGACCTTTGATAGCACCCTTCATGCCACAAAAATAATGATAATCTCGGTTCTCCCATGCGCTTTTATTTGATTTCTCTCTCTTTCCTATTTGCAGGTACGGTCAGTGCCAACTCCCTTGATCATCCTGGCGATATGTTATCCACAGGCCAGCAAACTGTTATTAACGAAGTCTCCGTGAGTGATTGGTACGCTTCGGGCGAATACATTGATAACGCAGAGAAAGATTTTTCTGAGGTATTTGACCGTGGTATTGCCGATGCCCGTAAGAAAGGCTATGGCTTTACAACTTTGGTTAATTACTGGTTGGGTGTGAGTCGAGATTTAAATTTAGGCGTCCGCTACGGCTACGCTTACGACAAGTATGATGTTGAAGTATCTGGCAATGATGCTGTTGCCTATAACGGTGAATGGAAGAACGAGGGTGGAACGGATATCGATCTGATGGCTAAGTATCGTTATAACGATATCAGTGTTTTTGAAGCTGAAGTTCGCATTCCCGGCTGCCAAGGCACAAGTCGAGGGGTTTTGTGCTCAAGTAAGTTGGGTCGCCCCGGTAATAGTGAGCAATCAAGTGTCAGTGGTGGACAAGGGCAAGGCCATTTCTCCATGAAGCTGGGTATGGCAGCTAATTGGATTACCCCAATGGAAACGCACTGGGCAGCTAGAGCATATGTTGAAGGAGGTATTTCCGACGAAGTTGGAAATGCAAAGGTACAAACGCCGATTCGTATAGGTGGTAGCTTTGCCGCTATTTTCAATGAAAATACTGAACATCATTGGATGTTGAGCCTAAACCTTATGCGCCAGCACAATTACGACGTTTATTCAGAGCAAGTACAGCAAGAAGTAGATTTTGGCAGTGCCTCACGCTTGTCGATCAGAGGCGATTATTTCTGGGATGTAATGCCAATCTTGCAGGTTCGTCCATTTGCCGAGTTTGCTATTGAGCAACATCCAAATGCGAGTTTTGACAAGGATGGCGTGGCTAGACGTTTTGAATATTCGGGAGGTTCACACGTGAAGTTAGGTGCTCAATTAGTGGCGCATTTTTAGCGCCACTTAGAATCAATTGAAGCTACTGAGCGTTAGTCTTCACCTGTGAGCAGGACATTTAGGCGGCTACGCAATTGGTCCACACCATCGCGCTTAAGTGCGCTGAAGGTTTGAACAGTAAGCAAATCGCCCATCTCTTTCAGCTCTTTCTTAACCTTCAATTTGGTGCTGTTGGCAGGCCCCTTTTTTAATTTGTCCGCTTTGGTCAATAGGATGTGGGTTGGCATATTACAGTCCAGCGCCCACTGGCACATCATCAAATCGAACTCGCTAAGTGGATGACGAATATCCATGACCAATACCATTGCTTTCAGGCTTTTACGCTGCTCTAGATATTCAGACATGTTTTTCTGCCACTCGCGCTTCATGCGTTCAGGCACCTTCGCAAAGCCGTAACCTGGCAAATCTACAAGACGCAGGCCCTCTTCAATTTCGAAAAAATTGATTAACTGAGTGCGACCAGGTGTCTTACTGGTGCGTGCTAATTTATTCTGTTGAGCTAGGGTATTAAGAGCGCTTGATTTACCCGCGTTGGAGCGGCCAGCAAAGGCGACTTCCGCGCCATTGTCCTCTGGACACTGGCGAATACTGGGAGCACTGATTAGAAATTGTGCTTTTTGATAGTTAATTTGCATGGATTCAGTTGTCTTTACTGCGTTGTATCAAGTTGTATGTGGGTTCACTTCGGTTATAATGCCACAAATTTAATAAGGGCCTTGTAAAAAATTGCCCCCAAATCAAGGACTACATAGATAGTTCCTAAGGAGAGAGTAATGAAAACTAAGTTATCTCTTAAGCTTTTGCTAGGTGCCGCAGCATTGTCAGCTAGTTTAGCAGTCAGCGCCTTTGATGTTGAGGGTAAATATAATCAAGCCTGTAAAGCTTGCCATTTGGCAGGTGTTGCTGGTGCGCCAAAAGCGTTTGATGCCGCAGCCTGGAAGCCTCGCCTAGCGTTAGGTATGGATGCATTGGTTGCAAGCGTTAAAAATGGTAAAGGCGCCATGCCACCTAAGGGTCTATGTATGGATTGCACAGATGAGCAATACAAAGCCCTGATTGAATACATGAGCAAAGCAAAATAAGCGGATTCGCATTAGTAAAATTTAAGGTAAAACTTCATGAAAAAATTGGCAATTAGCTTGATGTTGTCTTTGGGCTTGGTCGCCGGCGCTGACGCAGGTGACGCGGCGGCAGGTAAAAAAATCGCAGGTGCATGTGCAGCTTGTCACGGACAGGATGGTAATAGCCCAGCGCCAAGCTTTCCTAAAATTGCCGGTTTGGGTGAAGCCTATATCTATAAGCAGCTTATGGACTTTAAATCTGGCGAACGTCAAAACGCTATCATGATGGGTCAGGTTGCTGCTCTTAGCGAAAAGCAAATGCAAGATCTTGCGGCATACTACAATAGCCAGACACGCACAGTGGGCTATGCTGCCGAAGACAAAGTCGAGCTTGGCCAGAAGGTTTATCGTGCGGGCAACACAGCCACAGGCGTACCTGCATGTATGGCATGTCACTCAATGGACGGCAGTGGTATGGACGCAGCGGGCTTCCCAGCCCTTGGTGGCCAACATGCTGACTACATCAAATCTCAGCTAGTTATGTTCCAAGAAGACAAGCGCGCTAACGATAATGCACAGGTTATGCGTGATATCGCTAAGCGTATGAGCAATAAAGAAATCGATGCAGTCTCATCTTATATTCAAGGTTTGCATCGTTAAGAACGTTGTTCTCCATCGCTAGCAGCGTTGGTCTCTAATACTTACAAAAGGCAGCCATTGGCTGCCTTTTTTATTCGTTATTCAAAAGCGGAACCTTTTACTTGAGCATCAGCCTAACCACCATTAGGCTATTCACTATCAAAGAACTAGAACACCAAGGACTTATCATGAAATTTATGAATGCTGCCATTCTAGTGGTTGCAACCCTATTAGCCACAGTAGCTCACGCGGAAACTTACCAACTGGGGAAACACTACAAAGAAGTTCAGGCTAAGACATTGCCCCGTAACCCAGGAAAGGTAGAAGTTGTGGAAGCGTTCTGGTACGGATGCGGTCACTGTAATCATTTCGAGCCACTAGTTCAGGCGTGGAAAAAAGACCTACCAAACGATGTAAACTTTTATCAAGTTCCAGCACAGTTTAGCCGTCAGTGGAAAATCCACGCAGAACTGTTTTACTTAACCAAGGTACTAAAGGTAAACGACAAGGTACATGAGGCTATTTTTGATAGTATCCATAAACAGCGCGAGCCTCTATTTTCAGAATCTGATCAGCAAGAGTTCTTGGCTCAATATGGCGTGAGCGAAGAGGATTTTGACAAGTACAATGATAGTTTCATGGTACGTCGCCACTTGAAAATGGGTGACGAGCAAATTCGTACTTGGGGTATCTCTGGTGTACCAGCCATGATTGTGCAAGGTAAGTATATTGTGGATGCGACCTCCGCAGGAGGTCAGCATAAGATCCTTGATGTAGTGGATTACCTTGTTGAGAAAGAGCGCAAGTTAATGATGCAATAATGCTTAGGATACAACCTAACTTTTTAAATAAGCATCCGCGGGTACACACTGTGCCCGCTCATGAGTTTGCACAGTCTTCGGAAAACTCCCTCAAGTTATTGAGCTTCAATATACAAGTGGGTATCGAAACCCAAGCTTATCACCAATATCTCACCAAGAGTTGGCAACATTTACTGCCACAAATGCATCGTAATTTAGCGTTAAGGCGCATTGCCCAAGTTATGACACATTTCGATGTGGTGGGAATACAAGAAGCGGACGGCGGCAGCTTTCGCTCGGGGCATGTCAATCAAGTTGAATACTTAGCGCGACAGGCCAACTTTCCACATTGGTACTCACAATTGAATCGTAATTTTGGCCCCATGGCAAAACACAGCAATGGTGCCCTTTGCCGTCGCCAGCCGGATGAAGTGAAATATCACAGCTTACCTGGGCTCTTACCCGGTCGCGGTGCAATGGTGTTGGATTTTGCCGATGAATTGGCTGTGGTTGTCATGCATTTGGCTTTAAGTCGCCGTACCCAACAACGCCAATTGGCATTTGTGCAAACACTCATAGAGACTTATCCACAGGTGGTTTTAATGGGTGATATGAATACTCATGCGGATTATTTGTTAGGTCAGTCTCCCCTATCGGAACTGGGATTACAGCCCATCACGAAAGAGTTAGCCACTTTCCCAAGCTGGAAACCTAAACGCGCTCTGGACCACATACTAGTCAGTGAGGGCGTGCAGGTGAAACGTCTTGCCGTGCTTGATGTTGCTGTGAGTGATCACCTGCCCATCGCGATGGAAATCGCACTCCCCGACGCGCTGCAAAACGCCTAGAAAATCTCCCTACCAAATTGAAAACCTGCCCTATACTTATTTGAGTGAATAGGGGGATCTATGAGCACGGACAATCGCACTGATAGCGATCGCTGGAAGCACAAGTATCTAAATCTCATTGATGATCATGAAAAGCTAGAGAAGCGTTTTGCTGATCAAACGGCACACCTGCGTCGCGCATTAATTCGTTTATCCGTGGCGGCGGAAGGTCGTGATCAGGATATGGATATCCAACTAGAAGAATTACGTCTTTTACTGCGTAAAGAACAACTTAATGGCCTTAACCGAATTATGGATAATTTGGACAAGGGCTATGAGCGTTGGCAAAGCCATCAAGAAAAGTTCCAGAACCAGTTAGCGCAAACCCTCATCGATATTGAAACTCAATACGATGAGTTACCCCCGTCAATGTCCAAAGCACTAAAGTCTGTGCGTAAAAAAGTACGGAGTGAGGATAAGGCTCAGTTGCTAATGGCATTGTGCGAGGTGCTCGCGATTTGGGCTAATGCGGTAGCGGAACAACTGGAAGGCGGCTCCGCAAATGGCAATGGATCCGGTGGCGGTTGGTTTAGTCGATTATTCAACAAAGAAGGTGGCGATCAGCAAACTTCGTCAGCCAATGACGAACAGGGCATCGTTTCTTCCACAGAAGAGTCTTATGAACTTAATGACACTTACGAAGCGAGCGTCACGGGGGCGGAAAACCTCACGACAGAAGCGAGCAAAGTACTTAGCGCGCTTATTTCAAAATTAGCGCTACCTAGCTCTGAGCAACCTCGGGCCTTACGTCTATTAAACAAAGTGAAGTCTGGTCTCACATGGTATGAATTGGTCCCAGCTTTAGAAATTTTGAGTGACCTAGTGGTCTCCGCACTGGGTAGTGAGCAAGAAGAATTCGAAGCCTTCCTTAAAAACCTCAATGAACGTTTATTAGCGCTCAAGGCCTGGCTCAAGCAAGGAGAAGACCTTGAGCAAAAGTTCAGCGATTCCAGTACAGAATTCGATCTCAAAATGCGTGGGCATTTAGACGAACTGAAGCAAATACTAGAAAGCGGCGATACCAACGCCATGAAGGGAGCGGTCACTCAACAACTGGATGATGTGTTTGCCACATTGGACGGATTTAAACTTGAACAGAAATCCCGCGAAATTGTATTTAAAGAACATATTGGTGAATTGAATAATCGCCTCACAACCATGGAAAAAGAGCTCGAAGAAGCGAAGGAACAGCTCAATCAAAGCCAACTCAAAGCCATGACCGATAGCCTAACAGGATTGCCTAATCGAGGGGCCTATGATGTCTACGCTCAACAGGAATATGAACGCTATAAACGCTATGGCGGCGAGTTAAGTCTCATTGTCTGCGATGTGGATAAGTTCAAGAGCATCAATGATACCTATGGTCACCAAGCTGGGGATAAGGTCCTGCAGCTCATCAGTCGTCAGGTGAAAAAAGGCACCCGTGAAACTGATCTGCTAGCTCGTTACGGTGGTGAGGAATTTGTGGTACTGCTGCCGGAAACCAAGCAAGAGGATGCGGTTAGTGTTGCGGAGAAAATCATCGAGGCGGTCGCGACCAGCCCATTTCATTTTCGCGGCAAGCGAGTGCAAATTACCATAAGCTGTGGTGTAGCCAGTTTTAAAAAAGGTTATCGACCCGAGCAAGTGTTTGACGCAGCCGATGCAGCCCTGTATCGAGCGAAAGAAAATGGGCGCAACCAGTATCAGCTGGGTGTACTGAAAGGCCTGCCCGGCGATCAAGCCGGACAGGATGACGTAGTAACTGAAGGTTAGAGAGCCTGTACTTTAGCGGCCATAGCGCGCTTGCAATGCTGCGATGCGCTTCTCCAGAGGCGGGTGGCTCATGAATAAACCACCCAGCGCATTTTTTAATTCACCGCTAATACCAAACGCTACCATCTCATCTGGCATGTCACTAGGTTGGCCATATTCTGCGCGCAAACGGGCTAATGCACTCACCATAGCCGCTGGACTGACTAACTCGGCACCGGCAATGTCCGCGCGATATTCCCGGCGACGACTGAACCAGAAAACAATAGTGCTGGCCAAAATACCCAAAATAACTTCGGCAAAGAAAGTAGCGATATAAAAACCTATGCCGTGGCCGTTCTCATTTTTAAATACAGCTCGGTCAATGAATGAGCCGATGATACGGGCAAAAAACATAACAAAGGCGTTCACCACACCCTGAATCAGCGTCAGGGTAACCATATCACCATTGGCAACGTGGCCAATTTCGTGACCTAAAACCGCTTCTACTTCTTCGCGCGTCATTTTGTTCAAAAGACCTGTACTCACTGCCACGAGCGAGTCATTGCGGTTCCAACCGGTGGCGAAGGCGTTGGCCTGCGGACTGGCAAACACCCCTACTTCTGGCATGCCGATACCGGCTTTTTCTGCCAGCTTGGCGACGGTACCCACTAGCCACTGCTCATCCGCATTGCTTGGTTGGTCAATGATGCGCACACCCATGCTGCGCTTGGCCATCCATTTCGATAGGAAAAGCGAAACAAATGAGCCCACCATGCCGAACACAAGGCAGAAAATCATCAAGTTGGTGTAATCCAAGCCTTGGGCCGTCATATAGCTGCCCACGCCAAGCAAGCTAAGGGTAATGCTAGCCACTGCCACGATGGCAATATTGGTGGCTAAGAAAAGCAAAATCCGCATGAGTGCAATCCTCAATGGTTAATAAACTTCCCCAATAATGGGGTAACAACCAAAAACTTCAATTGGTAAGAGCCTGCCAGGCAATAAAAAGTTTCCGGTTTCGTACTGATCAAAGCAGAACTGATATGCGTCATCAAAAGCAAACAAAAATGAGAATCTGTATCATTACTATTGTGTGCAACAGTCTGTTTCGATATTATCGGCAGCATCAGACTTTTTAACTATTCAGACCTCAATTTGAGTGGAGTAATTAATGAATAAAATCAAATTAGCAGTAGCGCTTTCAGCTGCAAGCCTATTGGCTGCATGTGGTAGCGATAGCGATGATAAAAACAATGGTGTGGATACCCCAACCACTTATGAATTCTTAAGCAAGGTTACCGAGGGTGAGTCTTCTGTTGTCTTTACTGGACAAGCGGCTCGTCAGTTGTTGATCAGCGAGCTTAAGAAATATTCAGGCTCTGATGAGTTTCAAGCATTGACTAACAAGCAGACTGCATTAGATAACCTCAATACTATCTATGCCAAGGGTGTTGACTCTGATGAAGTAAATAGCTTAATTGATTTTAACTTGTACGATGGAACGGGTGCGACCAGTGTGCCGGTGAGCGTTGAGGCTCCTCTTACACTAGAGCAAACAGACTACAGCGATGTCTTCTCTGTATCTGGCGCGAAAAACCTACAAGGCAAGCTAGCTGGCTGCGACAATGATTTGTCCATGAGTGAGTTTATTGGTTGGGAAATCGCACAGGGTGATATTCAGGACTGTGGTCAAGATGATGTAGCCGTAGAAGATGAAAACGACAAACCACATACTCTATTGCAAACGTGGTTTGACGAACTAGCCACTTTAGCTACGGACGGTAATGCAAATACCACAATTGTTAACGACCAAGGTCACGATCTACAACAATTAATTCAGAAATTCCTTTTTGGTGCGGTGACATATTCTCAAGCAGCACGCGACTATCTGAAAGCGGACAAAGGATTGCTTAAGCAAAACTCTGAAGGTGATAAAGCAGGTGCGAAAGACTATACGGCGCTAGAGCATCAATGGGATGAAGGTTTTGGCTACTTCGGCGCATCTCTTGATTACTTAAATAAAACTGATGCGGAAATTAAGGCATCTGCTGAAAGCGATGTAGATGGCAATGAATCTATCGATCTTTTGCGTGGTGAATATAACTATGGCCTTTCAGTTTACTCTGCCAAAGTGGATACCTACTCTGATGCGGATGACTTAAATCTAAGTGCTGATGCTATGGAAGCGTTTTTAGAAGGTCGCCAAATCATCCAAGACAACTTTGGTACAGATCCGGTTGAAGGCGAAGGCTATCATGTGCAACTTGTTGAGACTTCTGAGCGCGCGTTAGCGGCTATGGAAAAAACCATTGCCGGTGCAGCTATCCATTACATCAATTCTACTATCGATGATGTAACAAATTACGATGGAAGCGATATCGCAAGTCTTGCAAAACATTGGTCAGAATTAAAAGGCTTTGCATTAAGCTTGCAGTTTAGCCCAGTGGCGATTATTTCAGAAGCTGATCTAAAAGAGGTTCATGAGAAAATTGGTACTACGCCTAAAGCGAGCGCATCAGCAGCTAACGCAGAACAATTCATTGCAGATCTAGAAGCAGCTCGGACTATTTTAGTGGAAGCTTACGGATTTGATGCCGCAGTAGCTGCTACTTGGTAATGCAAATAAGAGTTATATAATACTCCTTTTCTTAAGGCCGTCTTTGACGGCCTTTTGTCGGTTAAGAGGTTATAAAATGCGTAATAAAATTGTGGGAATCAGTTTAGCGGTATTGGGTTTAACCGCCTGTGGAGGTTCCGACTCAGGTGGAACCGTATCCGATGCTTGTAACGAATTGAACAGTGAGTCATTTAGCTGCGATACCATGCTGAATGACTTGGTGGCAGAAGGTGTTCAGCCGCTAGCCACGGAATTTAAAACAGAACTGTTGGAACTGGATACAGCCGTGGATGCATACTGTGATGCTTCCGGTACCAAAGAATTAGCACAAACGGCCTGGTCCAATGCCATGGTACCTTTGCAAAAAATGCAGGCCATGAATTTTGGCCCTAATGCGGATGCAGATAATGGATTACTGAGTTTTTACGATTGGCAATTTGCAAATGCTGTTAATATTGACGCAGCTATTGCCAATAATGCCGAGAATGCTTCGGGTCTTTCTGGTATCAATAATCGTAAAGACTTAATTGCCGTTGAATATGTCTTGTTTACTGATGACGGCACTTACACCTATGAGCTCGCTACTGGAGACGAGAATAAAACAGTGGTCGATACATGGGTTGAAGGTGAAAGCACAGCGAAGCTGCAGGCAGACCGCTGCGATTACGCACAGCTCATAACAGAAGATTTAAAAACACGCGCTGTTACACTAGAAAGCGCTTGGAACTCATATGATCTGGCTTCTGTTGCTAACTCTAAGCAGGCGGCAGCTAATGAAGTAACACAGGGTTTCTTCTATGCGGACAAGCAAATTAAGGATGCTAAGGTTGGAGGCGCATTGCCTATTAAGGACGACAATGTGTTTGATGCGACTAAACTTGAGTCGCAGTTCGCTAAGACATCCAAAGAGCATTTAATTAATAACCTGCATGGTTTAAAGCATATATTTACTGCAGGAAACGGTGTTGGAATTGATGACTATTTAGTGGAAGTTGGTGAAGAGAGTTTGTCGAATGAAATGATCAATAATATAGACAATGCTATCGCTAATTTAGAATATATCGATACCTCTTCGACGAGCCTTTTCGAAATCATTGATAGTGCTAGTCCTGAACAGGAAGAATTATGTAAAAATGCAGTTTCCTATGATGGAGTCTCCAATATAGAAGCTTTGTGTGCGTTTGTGAATAAAACAATAAAGGGTTTGACGGATAACTTAAAAGAAGATTTCACAATGGCTACCGAGTTTACCATTCCGGCATCGGCCAGCGGTGATAATGACTAATCAAATGGTCATGTTTCCGAGAAAATAAAAAAGCGGCTTCGGCCGCTTTTTTATTATTTGTATTCTTTGCTCATTGTTTACTTCGAATATTAAGGTTTCCAAGTCAGACGCCGCATTCCTAATTGTTTTACTAAAGAATGCTGCTCACTTGGGTATCTTGTGTGAGGCTCCCCTTTTCGCCAGCTTCCCCACAAGCGATCCCAAATCGCCAAGAACGAACCAAAGTTGGTATTCATGGTACCAATACCATGATGTTGTTGATGTTGAGCCGGACTAATCAACCATTTCTCGAAACGGCCATAGCGCAAAGGAATATTGCTATGTCGTAAATTCGCACCCAAGGCATTGAAAACAATGACCCAAGCACTGGCGCCCCACAACTCCCAACTACTGGCTTGGTAGCCAAGGATAAAGAACGCGGCTCCAGCACAAGTACCATGAACCAAGCTCGCTCTCAATTGATACAGTAGCGATTCTAACGGGTGCAAGCGATAGGTGGTAAACGGATTTAGACTGTTGGCACTATGATGGACCTGATGTAAGCGCCACAGCCATTCGTATTTGTGCATGATTCTGTGCAACCAAAAGCGCGTGAAGTCATCTGTGATAAAAAGCACTAATGTGTAAACAGAAAGGATCCATAAGGAACTAGATGGTGCTGCCAATTCAGCCGGTTCACCAAACCATTTCAACGCCGCAAACATCCATTGAGCGATATCTATAGTAAAAGCAAACCAAGCGATGCCCAATGTTAAAAACAACAAACGGTTAAAAATCATCAGGTTGTAGTCTTGCTTAGCGGATGGGTTCCACCAATAGCTACGAGAAAACCATGAATTAAATAGGGCTTTACGTTGCTGCCACTGCAGGCTAGCCCATAGTAGGACAATAAGAAATGTGGGTATCCAGTAGCCGTAGAAAGTCCTTTTCGACGGGTCGATCAGCCAATCAAATAGGTCCGCCATAAAAAGTGTTGCCCGTAATCAAGAATGAATGAATTTTAAACGAAAAGAAATTTAGATTCATTCTCATTTGTGTTTAAATTGCGCACTATATTCAGTGTTAATCATTAGTTTGTGAGACTATGCGTAAATCAGTATTACTAGCTTTGTTGCCCGTAACTCTGCCGTTGTCAGCTTGGGGCAATCAAGATGATGTTCAATTGGAGCAGGTTTATATTACGGGCGGCGCAGACTCCATCAAAACCCAACCGGGCAGTGCCACACTAGTCGATGAATCAGATTTAGAAACTTATGAATACACGGATATTCACCGTGTCTTAAACCAAGTTCCTGGCGTTAATATTCAAGAAGAAGACGGTTATGGTCTGCGCCCAAACATAGGTATGCGCGGTTCAAGCCCTGAGCGAAGTAAAAAAGTAACCGTAATGGAAGACGGTGTACTGTCAGGACCAGCACCCTATTCAGCTCCTGCTGCCTATTACTTTCCTAATGTTTCCCGTATGAGCGCGGTCGAAGTATTCAAAGGTCCGTCTGCCATTCAATATGGCCCAGCGACTGTGGCGGGTGCCATCAATTTAGTGAGTCGTGCTGTACCGTACACTGAACAGGGTGAAGTGGATTTGCAATTGGGTTCCTATGAGTTTCACCGAGTGAATGCATACTATGGTGGTCGTGAAGGCAAATTCGGATACTTGCTAGAAGGCTTAAGTATGGGCACTACTGGCTTTAAAGATCTTGATGGCGGTGGCGACACCGGTTTCACTCGAAATGATTTCACGTTTAAAACCACATACGATGTGAATGGTCCGTTGAACCAAAAACTAACATTGAAATTGGGCTACGCCACGGAAGACAGTGACGAAACCTATGTGGGTTTAACTCGTGATGATTTCGAAGCGGACCCTTATCGCAGATATACCGCAAGCGAATTGGATAATATGCAATGGGATCATCAAACCATACATTTAAAGCATAGCTTTGAGCCCACTGCCACGTCTGAAGTGGTCACCGATGTTTATCGTCTCACTTACAGCCGCGATTGGTTTAAGTTAAATAGTTTTGGTGGCGGAAATACGGCGACCATTGAAGACGTACTCAAGAATCCAACGCAAGGAAGTAATGGTGCGCTTTACAATATTTTAACGGGGTTAGAGCAAAGTGTTTCAGATACAGACCAATTGCTCATCGGTAATAACGGCCGTGACTATGTTTCTCAAGGCATTCAGACGCGCTTAAACCTATTCACGAATTTATTTGGTTTGGCCCATGAATGGGAATTTGGTTTGCGTGTACATCAAGATGAAATCGAGCGTAACCATACCCAGCGTGCGTATGATATGACCGCCACCGGTCTACAAGTGGATGAATCATCTCAACTTGAAACCAGTAAACTGAATACAGGTAAAGCCACAGCGATCGCCCTATACGCACAAGATAGTATTACCATTGGCCAATCCACAGTGACCTTGGGTTTACGTAGCGAAACCATTGATACAAGCTTGGAAGACCATCTAACGAACACGAAAAACGAAGCCACTGAACAAGTTTTATTACCGGGTGCAGGTATCTTTACACGCATTAATGATGATTTTGGTGTGCTAGCAGGTGTGTATAAAGGGTATGTTGCAACGTCTCCTGGTCAGGATGGTGATATTGACCCTGAAGAAAGCATTAACTATGAATTCGGTTTCCGCACTCTGGGCGATCAACAAATTGAAGCCATCGGTTTCATCAACGACTACAGCAACCTAAAAGGCACATGTAGTTTCAACAATGGTTGCACGACTTCAAACCTAGATAATGAGTTTAATGGCGGTGAAGTATTGGTATACGGCCTTGAAGCCAGTTGGAAAGAGCAATGGCAAGTGGCTGCCTTGTCAGTACCTGTGAGTGCGGTCTATACCTTCACACAAACCGAATTCCAAAATAGTTTTGTGGATAGCGCCGGTATTTTCACGGATGTTGGTGCCAATGTGGTTGAAGGTGACGAGTTACCTTATGTGCCTGAACACCGCCTAAACCTGCAAGCGGGTATAGACGCAGGTAAATGGGGAGTTAATCTTTCGTTGCTATACCAAAGCGATATGCGTGCCGCGGCTGGTCAAAATGAAATCGAAGAAGCGGATCTCATCGATGCCTATACCGTGGTTGATTTGGCAACCTACTATCGTTTAGCGGCTGATTGGCAAATCTATGGCAACATCGATAACTTATTAGATAAAGACTATGTGGTCGCTGCACAGCCTATGGGCTACCGTCCTGGTAAACCGCAAGCGATTCATGTGGGTGCCAAATTTAGCTTTTAATTTAGCTTTTTATTAAATTCGGTACTCATTCCATTCTTAAGGGGTCTATAGGGCCCCTTGATTTTATCTGCACCACCCCAATCCTCTCTATAGGCGTCTCTAAATAAGTCCCTACCATTTCATTGACGTAGTACAGTGTTTTTTAAATTAGCTATTGCTAATATTTAAGGCATGTACTACTTTAAAAACGCTACATTCAAAACATCAGAGGAGTTGAACATGTCTATACGCTTAGGCGATACCGCACCGAATTTTAAAGTGGCCACCACTAAAGGTGACATTGATTTCCATGAATGGATTGGTGATTCATGGGCGTTTTTCTTTAGCCATCCTGCTGACTTCACCCCAGTGTGCACCACAGAAATGGGTCGCACATCGCAATTAAATAAAGAATTTGATGCTCGCAATGTGAAGCCCATTGGTTTGTCTACTGACACCGTGGAAGAGCACTTAAAGTGGATTGAAGATGTAAACGATACTCAAGGGACCGATCTGCAATTTCCAATCATTGCGGACCCAGATCTAGAAGTTTCTAAGTTATATGAAATGATCCACCCTGGCGAAAGCGAAACCGCCGCTGTGCGTAGTGTGTTCATCATCGACCCGAACAAAAAGATTCGTCTAACACTGACCTATCCAATGTCAGTCGGTCGTAACTTTGACGAGATTTTGCGTGTGATTGACGCGCTGCAATTAGGCGATGCTAAAAAAGTTGCAACGCCAGCCGACTGGAAAAAAGGCGATGATGTAATCATCCCGCCTTCTATTAGCAATGAGCAAGCGAAAGATATCTTCCCTCAAGGTTGGGATGAAATTCGTCCGTACTTGCGTAAAACCAAAGTTTAATCACTTGTCGATTAACACCCAAGCGGCTCATAGAGCCGCTTGCTTTGATTTATGTAGCGTTAAGGAGAGACCATGATCTTTCGCCAATTGTTTGATACTACGTCATCAACCTTCACTTATTTACTTGCCGATGAAGTAAGTAAAGAAGCCATGTTGATTGACCCTGTGTTTGAAAAAACACAACGTGATTTAGCATTGGTCAAAGAATTAGGTTTAACTCTCACCTTAGTCGCTGATACTCATGCACATGCGGATCACATTACTGCTGCTTGGGTATTGAAGCAGAAAACCGGTTGTAAAATCGCGTCAGCTAAAGTGATTGAAGCAGAGCATGTTGATATCCATTTAGAACACGAACAGGCATTCGGTATTCGAGGGATTACCTTGACTGCATTGTCTACACCTGGGCACACCGATGGCTGTATGAGTTTTGTGTTAAGTGATCACAGCATGGTCTTCACTGGCGATGCATTATTGATTCGTGGATGCGGTCGTAGTGATTTTCAGCAAGGCAGTGCGCAAAAACTTTACGAATCAATTACGCAAACTTTATTTTCATTGCCCAATGACTGCATTGTGTATCCAGCGCACGACTATAATGGTCGAGAGCAAAGCACTATATGGGAAGAGAAACAATTCAATGCTCGTGTGGGTGGAGGCGCCAACGAGACGGATTTTGTGGAATACATGCACGCCATGAAACTACCACATCCGAAAAAAATCGCGGAAGCCTTGCCTGCTAATTTGCGTAGTGGCTGCCCTGAAGATGGCCAGTTACCGCCCGAACCAGACTGGGCCAATCTTGAATACACCTACGCTGGGGTACCAGAAATCGACAGTGAATGGCTTGAGCAGAATTTATCGAAAGTCACTTTGTTAGACGTTAGACAAGAAGATGAGTTGGATACAAGCAATCCGCTGGATGCGGATGTAGCGATCCCTCTGGGTGAGTTGCGTGATCGCGTAGGGGAAGTACCCAAGGATAAGCCTGTGGTGGCCTTTTGCCGATCGGGGCGTCGCTCGTCCTTGGCGATTAATATTTTAAAAGACGCCGGTCATGAGCAGGTAGCCAATTTAAAAGGCGGGCTAATTGCGATTTAAATAGGGCACTCAGCCTTTTCGGTACAGCGTCCTGTTGCGAAATCAATGGCGGAACTGCCGTCGCGGACGGCGTTAATACGTCCATGTAGCCTCTCACTTCCCGTCCATGGGAAGTGACGCCGCTCGAGGCAGCACGCGCCATTCATTTCTGCGAATATTGCGCGTTCTTAAGCTTTCTCCTCGTACTGAATTTGAATGACTAATGGGCAAGGATATTTGATTTTTCTGTGTGACGAGGCAGGACGCCGAGTCAAGGCCTCCATGGATGGATTCACGTGCCGTCAGAAAAATTAAATGCCATGCCCGTGGTACATTCTTTAGAGATCATTCCCAGTTGTCACAACCACTCCAAAAAGTTCTAAGCAATTTCCCTGTCAATGCTGATCTTTCAAACAATTTTTTGGTAGTCTAAGCGACCATTGTTGTTAATCATGAATGCCTGTGAATCACCTAAACCCCAGACAGAAAGAATCGGTTCTACACATAGATGGCCCGCTTTTGGTATTGGCCGGGGCTGGGTCCGGTAAAACCAGTGTAATTACCACTAAAATCGCCTATCTTATTGAAGAATGCGGTGTACCTGCTCGCAATATCATGGCGGTGACCTTCACCAATAAAGCCGCAAAAGAAATGAAAGAGCGTGTGGGCAAGCTGGTACAGGGCAAGGCCACCAATGGCTTAACCGTTTCCACCTTCCATAACCTGGGTTTGAATATCATTCGCAAAGAATGCAAACACCTAGGTTTACGTCCGGGCTTTTCTATTTTTGACGATGGCGATACCAAGTCCCTATTGAAAGACATCATGCATCGCGAGCATGGCGGCGATGGCGATATGGTGGACATGGTGCAACAGGCAATAGGGTCATTGAAAAACGATTTGATTGAGCCAGAGCAAGCCATCGCCATGGCGAACAGTGCGCAAGAAGTTTTGGTAGCACAAACCTATGCCGCTTATGATCGCTCATTAAAGGCGTATAACGCGGTGGACTTTGATGATCTCATTCGAATTCCTACGGTGCTTTTCCAAACCAACCAGGCGGTACGTGAAAAGTGGCAAAAGAATACGCGCTATTTGCTGGTGGATGAGTATCAAGATACCAATACAAGCCAATACGAATTGGTGAAAATTCTTGTAGGTATGCATGGTAAGTTCACCGTGGTAGGTGACGATGACCAAAGTATTTATGCATGGCGCGGTGCTCGCCCGGAAAACCTAAGCTTGTTGAAGCAAGACTTCCCCAGTTTAAAAGTGGTGATGTTGGAGCAAAACTATCGCTCGACAGGGCTAATTCTGAATGCGGCCAACAAAGTCATTAGTAATAACGAGCACGAATTCGTTAAAACCTTGTGGTCCGATAAAGGCTACGGCGATGCCATTCGCATTGTGAAATGTAAAAGTGAAGATAATGAAGCGGAACGCATTGCGACGGAAATCATTGAGCATCGCTTACGTCATAACGGTAAGTATCGAGACTATGCTGTGTTATTCCGCGGCAACCATCAATCACGATTGATGGAAATGAAAATGCAGCAGTATCAAATTCCGTACAAGTTAAGCGGTAGCCAGTCATTTTTTGCGAAAAGCGAGATCAAAGACATCATGAGTTATCTCAAACTCATTGTGAATCCAACGGATGATGCCGCCTTCTTGCGCATCATTAATGTGCCGCGCCGACAAATTGGTCCCAGCACATTAGAAAAGCTCACAGAGTACGCAGGCAAACGCCATATTAGTTTGCTCACCGCTATTACCGAAATGGGTTTAGAGCAAACCATGAGCCCCTTGGCATTGGATAAACTGCAGCGTTTTGGTAATTGGATCAATAATACGACCAAGCGCTGCTTTACTGAAGATGCCGTACAAAGCCTTAAAGAGATGATCCATGATTTGGATTACGAAGCCTGGCTCCATCAAACCAGTAATACGCCCAATCAAGCAGAAGCTCGCATGAAAAATGTGTGGTTCTTAATTGATAACATCGAACGCATGATGGATAAAGCGGAAGAAAACGGCGATGAAATTGATATCGAAGATGCCGTCTCGAAACTGGTCTTGCGCGACATGTTAGAACAGCAAGAGCAAGAAGATGAGCTAGACCAAGTGCAGCTTATGACTTTGCATGCTAGTAAAGGTCTGGAGTTTCCTTATGTTTGGATCATGGGTTTAGAAGAAGAAATCCTACCCCACCGCAATAGTATCGAAGCGGATACCATCGAAGAAGAACGCCGCTTAATGTACGTGGGCATCACCCGCGCGAAGCAAAACCTGACGCTCACATTAACCGCAAAACGCAAGCAATACGGCGAGCAGTTTGAACCGACCCCTAGTCGCTTTTTAGAAGAACTACCAAAAGACGATGTGGAATGGGAGGGCTTTGGTGAAACTAGCCAAGAGCAGAAAAAAGCCCGCGGCGAAAATGCATTAGCGAGTCTTAAGAATTTGATGAATACCTGATTGCTAATTCATGCATAAATAAAAAAGCCGCTTGTGAACTGAACCCCATAAGTTGGACAGTTTGTTTTACGGGTTTAAGGTCTGATTTCGGTAGTCTACCGGACTCAGGCCTTTTAGTTTTAGCTTAATTCTATAGCGATTGTAATAGCGAATATAACTTTTAATATCTCGTTCGAGTTCTTCTAGTGATTCAAACCGCTTTAAGTGATACATCTCGCTTTTTAGCGTACCGAAAAAGCTCTCCATCGCTGCATTGTCTAAACAATTCCCTTTTCTGGACATGCTTTGAGTAAGCCCACGCTCCGCTAGCTTTTCACGATAAGATACATGCTGATACTGCCAGCCTTGATCTGAATGCAAGAGAGGTGCTTGTTGGCCTGAGAGGCGTTTATATGCCTTTTGAAGCATATTCATCACTAACGGTAGGGTTGGTCTTTTCGCGACCTGATAAGACACTATTTCACCGTTATAAAGATCTATCACTGGTGATAGATAGAGCTTTTCCCCTTTAACGTTGAACTCTGTGACATCTGTTGCCCATTTTTCGTTTGGCTTGCTCGCCTTAAAATCTCGCTGGAGATGGTTCTGAGCTATACGCCCGATTTCTCCTTTATAAGATCGGTATTTCTTAACTCGTATTTTGGATTTCAAGCCCATGTCACGCATTAGTCGTAATACCTTTTTATGGTTTACTCGATACCCTTTTCCATTCAAAGCCAAAGTAATCCTGCGATAGCCATAGCGTCCCTTATGTCTGTGATAGATACGCTTTATTTGACCTTCTAGCTTAGCTTTATCTATGTTTACCGCTTTGGGTTTATTGTGATAGTAAAACGTACTACGAGACAGTTTTGCTGCTTTTAATAACGCCGCTAACGGATACTTATGCCTTAATCCTTGGATGGTGAGGGCTTTTTCTTGGCCACCCTTTCCTTTTTCTGGAGTAAGGCATCGTACTTTTTTAGAAAGGCATTCTCCGCGCGCAGGTACTCTAACTCTTTCATCAGCTCCTCACGAGTTAGACTACTATCGGGGTTATTAGCGGGTTTCTTGGGTGTCATGGGTAGTCTACCTTTAGGCTTGGATGCTAATGCGTTAAAGCCTCCAGTTTGATACTGATGTCGCCACTTCGCAATAATACCGTGATTTCGTATATCGAAAATGGCTGCAGCTTGTTGGTGGGACACGTTATGAGAATAAACGTACTTCAAGACATCTAATTTGAAAGCAGCATTATAAACGGTGTACTTCTTTTCAAATGCAGCTAGCCCGTGCTGCTGGTAATGTCTTACCCATTTCTTAAGCGACGAAAGGTCAATCTCTAGTTTGTCTGCAACACTCTTTAGTGATTCATTACTCTTAAGAAACTGCTGAATTGCTTTGATCTTCTGCTCTTTACTGTATTTACTCATAAAAACACCCCAAAGGCTGGATTGGTGTCCAACTTTTGGGGTGCAGTTCATTGGTGAATAACA